>JAKFCI010000277.1:0-6164 GCA_036676725.1 Chitinophagaceae bacterium | reverse complement strand
AGGTATATGCGGTTGCCTATCAAGGTAAAATTGCAGCAGTAGATCGTGCATCTGGGCGCGTGTTGTGGAACCGTGATATTTCAAGTTACAGTGGTTTAAATGCGGAAGATGGCAAAATTTTTGTTTCGCATACATTAGGCGCTGTTTATTCGCTGGATTACACTTCCGGTAAAACCTTTTGGCGACAAGGCGCGCTGGCAAATCGCCGTCTAACCGCGCCCTTGCCAATGGGCAATGTCATTGCGGTAGGTGACTTAGAGGGTTACGTACACTTTTTAACGCGCGAAGAAGGCAAATTTGCCGCACGTATCAAGCTAGATAGTAACCCTGTGATGTCTTTAATTGCTGGCACTAAATCAAATCAATTGATTGCAGAAACACGCGATGGTGGTTTGTATGCAGTGAGCATTAATGAAAACAATGCTAAGCCAACATCAACGCCTGCTTCAAAACCAGAAGCTGAGTCGGCGCCAGCAAGGATAACATTACCCGAACCAGAAATGTCACCGTCTGAGATGCAAGAGCCTGCTTTGCCAGAGTCTTCCTCCGAGCCTAATTCTGAGCGTAGTATTTTGTTCCAAAATAACGACTCAATTTTGCTCCCAGATAGCAACAACCAAGACAACAGCGGCCCAGGCATTAGGTTGCCTAGCCCAGAGCAGCAATAAACAAAGCGCCTCAGCAAACAATATGTTACCTACTATCGTACTCGTTGGCCGTCCCAACGTTGGCAAATCTACTCTTTTTAATCGCTTGACCAAACGGGCAATTAAAAAACCGGCAAGGGGTACAAACAAAACGGCATACAACATCAGCTTTAAAAAATAAGGGCTGACATATATGTGCTGAACATTTTATCTTTATTGAGCAGCAGGAAGTTAGTGAAACTGAAGTTTTCCAAATGCCCATACTTCTTAAAGCTGTAAACGTTGGCTGCTATTTTAAATGACATTACGTAAATTTTTAAAAATCGTATTTGGACTGCTTATTCTTTTTGCGGTTGCTGTTGGACTGACTTCAATAAATCATCCTATAATTTTAAAATGGGTGACAGGTTATGCAAAACATCACGGCAAACCAATTCCAGCTACAATTTATACAAACGGACAAAGAAATGAACACATCAAAGTTTTTTATACTGACGAAGAAAATAATTATTTATTAAGCTTGGCAGAATATGACAGTTTGGGAATGTGGAAATTTATAAATATTGACTTGAATGAAAAATGGATTGGCAGACCTGTTGGAACGTCTAAAAACGACTACGACTTTATTGCGGGACATTTATTTCAAAGCGAAACAGGTGGACATTTCACTCCTTTTCAAGACGACATAAAAGGCTTCAACTTTGACCCACAACTTTCATTTACTAAAAGACAAATAAAATTCAACATGCCGCCAAACAAATTAAAGTTTGACAGCGTAAGAATAATATTACCTTAAAATCGCATGAACAAAAATACCACCCAACAGTGTGGTTATAAAATTGTGGCCAGACGTTAAGCATTCAACTTAAAAACATTATTTGGCTTTTGTGGTGGATAATTGAACCGTACGTTTTCAATTGCCACAACTTCATATTATTTAGCTTTTCAAATTATTTTTAATGAGAAAAGTCTTTTTACGTCAGCAATTATAAATGGAAATACAATGGATGCAGCGTTTTTTACAACTACAAGTAAACTGACAATTAAGAATGGTACCATTTGGGAAAAACACCTGGTGGATCGCGAAAAAACCTATTGGCTTCACTCATTTATTATTCTGCTTTTTCTCATAGGCGATTTTCTTTACAAGGCTATAAATGAGAGCGCCAGATACTGGCTGTATGTGCTTCTAGGTTTAGTTTGGATAGCGCCGCATCTAAAAAAAATTTACCAACTTGTTTTTACCAAGGCCTGGAGGTGGTATATTCCGCTGTCCGAAATCAAATCTGTTGAGATGGATCTAAATTTTAATGAACTGGAACAGAGGGTGGTATTAACGTTAAGGACAGGAAGAGAAAAAGTATACCTGTTTAGAAAATTAGAGCACCAGGCAGAAACCTTTACTGAACTTGTTTTATCAAGGGTTCCAGGCACTTTTTTACAAACAGTTTGACTGGTAATGAAAATGGCATTAATAGACCATAATGCTGGTATTGATAAATATGCATTGCAACCTATTCAGGATCTTTCCAGGCGCATAATGGTTTGCGTTATATCCGTAAGTTCAGTTTGTTTTATTAGTTCTTCCTATTGTCTGATTGCACCTGTGAATTAATAGTTAAATCATGCAACAGCCTTGACTCATAAAATTATAAGCCAAGGCCAATGGTTGTCAATTGAAGTAGATCAGCTAATACTAATAAATAATAGTTCCTTCATGTACTTTTAATCCAACATCTTTCGTATCCTGGGGATTAAAATAACCGGAAAAATTGTAGCTGCCGGAGGCATTTGCAAATTTGCCAGTACCGCCAAGGATTTCTGACTCCCCACTGAAAGTTACTTGTGTAGCACTCACAGGCGTTAGTGGAATAATGCCTTTTCCCCGGGCCCAAATAGAATTTCCGTGTTTGTCAAAAAGGATAATTGCTACCGCTTCCGGAACTGCAATTCCCAACTGATTCAACTCATTTACAAAAGGGGCATATAGATTCAGCGACGCTGGAATGCCTTGCAAACCATAAGGTCCAAAAGATGCATACATGTTAACAAAAGCCTTGCTTTTACCAAGTAGATTGATTTGGCCTACTGTTGCTGTACCTGGGTACCAGCCGGGTGCAGGATTGGGCGCAACATAACCAGCGCCAGGTAAAAAGGTGTAATAGCCGGCGGTATATTTTCCTTTTAGTTTGTGCTCTTGCAGAGCATTAGCTTTATTGACTTTTGCATTACGGGCTACGTTTTGAGTAGCTAGATCAGAAGAATGCAGGGACTCTTTCTGACAACCAAACATTAATGGAAATGCTGAAATAAATACAGCAAGCTTGAAAACGAATAAGACTTTCATCGTTATGAGTTTTAATTAAAAAATAGAATGCCTGTACATTCTGCTTCATTTTAAAGCAGACGCTTTTTTACATAAGATAAAAGAAAGCTTAGCCTTTCAACTGATATTAACTACCCGGTTAGTGTTAGTGGATGAACTTAATATAAAATAAAATTATTAATGAATATTTTAATAGGTGATGACCGTGATTTGTAAGAATAATGACAGGCATCATACCTCATTTAAATTACGTTGTTAATGATGTTTGGAATATATTCAATTGCGGCTGTACGAACTCGTTGTTATCAGAAATGCTTTAAAATGAGCACCGGAAGCGACTTTGATCAATATCGAGAATATGCAATTCAAAATTAATTTCAATCATACTTACCCAATCCATTTTATTAAGTGTTGCAATGTGCCGGAATGCAAACAATAATTTAGGTTCAAACATTCACTCGTTACAGGACCTTTAAAATGCGAATCTTACCGGCGATACAAAAGGTTTTGTTTATTGCGTTTATGGATTAACTTTGAAATACAAAGTGCTTTCTATCATTATAAATGCATTCAATGGCTAACACCTCATTTAATCCTTCTCATAAAAAAATTTTATTACGCTGGACTTTAGCTGGCGCATTGCTTGGCATTATTTGCATTGTCGTTTTATCCTGGATCCTTGGCGACCAAAGTATGAGAATTATTTTGGTGTTGGCGCTGGCATCTTTAGCAGGAGCAAAAATCGCACGTTTTATTTATGCGTTTAAAAGCCATAGAAGCCTTAAGCGTAAAATCTGGCTAGGCTTCCAGGTGTCTTTTACAGTATTGTTGGTATTTCTCTCTATCAAATGGAAATCCGTGAGTGACAAAGGTGGAGAAACAAGACAAGAACCCTTTCGCATTGCCGGTAACCTTTATTACGTAGGGAACAAAGAAATGACTTCCTTTCTCCTGACAAGTGCTCAAGGGCATGTTTTAATAGATGGCGGCTACCCTGGAAACACCGACATGATCATAAAGAATATTGGACTCCTCGGATACAAGATCACTGATGTAAAAATATTATTGAACTCGCATGCCCACCTGGACCATGCAGGTGGCCTGGCTGCACTACAAAAAGCTTCGGGTGCACAACTTTGGATTAGCCAACCAGATGCAGAATTAATTGAATCAGGTGGAGCGGGGAAACGCAATCTGGGATTAATGAATTTTCTTGTATTTATCGGTATGGCCAAATTTCCCGCACCCCGTATTGACCGCCAGTTTAAAGACGGCACCACCATCCGCCTCGATTCTATTGAACTGACCGCACACATCACACCGGGGCACACACCCGGATGCACAACCTGGGCTATCCCTGTTAAGGAGGGCAACAGGAAATTACTGGCTGTAAGCATTGGCAGCCTGACTGTAATTCCAAGTTCATTATTGTTTGGCGAAAAGTACAATGCTGCACTCCAGCATGAATTCAATAAGAGTTTTAAAACATTACGAAGCTTACCCGCAGATATCTTTTTAGGGTCGCATGCAAGTTTTTTTAAAATGAAAAAAAAGCTGAAAGAAAGAGTCACGGCTGCAGACCCTGTGGCACCATTCATTGATAGGGAAGGTTATATTAATTACATCGATAACGCTGAGAAAATATTTCGAAAGGCAGTCCGCGAACAAAAACTATAATCAAAAACAGGATTAATACTTTAAGGGCATACCTGCAAGTTTAGTACTTTAAACAGGTTGAAGTATTTCAATTACCCATCACCGTGATTGGCTATAATTAAAACCTTTCCTTAAATTACACTAAAGAAAAATGATGCAACCAACTACGCCCCAATTTGATGCAGTAAAATATAAAAACACCACCCACGACCAATGGCAGGCGGCTGCAGAAGCCTGGTACCGGTGGAGTCCTACACTCAACCAGTGGCTGGGTAAAGCTACAGACAAGATGCTGGAGATGGCGGGCATCAGCAGCGGGCAACGTGTCCTGGATGTTGCAGCCGGGGCGGGTGAACAATCCATTACAACAGCAAAAAAAGTGGGTCCTTCAGGTTATGTATTAACCACTGACATTTCATCTAACATTCTTGAATATGCGAAACAAATGGCGCAGCAAGCCGGGTTAAACAACATAGAGACTAAAGTAATGGATGGCGAAAATCTCTCAGTTGAAGATGGAACGTTTGATGCGGTAATTTCAAGGGTTGGACTCATTTATTTTCCTGACCAGCAAAAAGCGTTGAAGGAAATGCTTCGTGTATTAAAACCGGGTGGCAAAGTAGCAGCGATTGTTTATTCAATTCCTGAAAATAATAAATTCTTCTCTGTTCCAGTTTCTATTATTCGCAACCGTGCTAAACTACCGCCACCCTTGCCCGGTCAGCCAGGACCCTTTAGTTTAGGAGCAGAAGGTGTAATTGAAAAAGCGTTTACACAAGCGGGTTTTATTAATGTAAAATCAGAACTTGTTGATTCGCCATTGCGTCTTTCATCTGCAAAAGAATGTGTGCGGTTTGAAAAAGAATCCTTTGGTGCCTTACACCAAATGATGAGCAGTTTATCTGATGCAGAGAAAGAATCTGTTTGGGATGAAATTGAACAAGAACTTCAAAAATATGAATCCGAAGATGGTTTCGCTGGTCCTTGTGAAATGGTTGTAGCCGTGGGTGAAAAACCATAAATCATAAAAGAATAAATAAATTGCGGGCAACAAGGGCAAAAGAAAATGCTATGAACAATTCCAGTACACACAACCAGCGTATTGCAAAAATGACCTTTGCTTCGGTCTACCCAATGTATGTTGCCAAGGTGGAGAAGAAAGGCAGAACCAAAGAAGAATTACACCAGGTGATCCAATGGTTAACGGGCTTCGATAACAAGAAGCTGCAGGAACTCATAAACGAAAAGGTAAGTTTTGAAACCTTTTTCCAGCGGGCTTCGCTCAACCCTAATGCGAAACTCATTACGGGTGTGATCTGTGGTTATCGTGTAGAAGAAATCGAGGATCCTTTAACGCAACAGGTTAGGTATTTGGATAAGTTGGTAGATGAGTTGGCCAAAGGCCGAAAGATGGAAAAAATTTTACGCAGCTCGTAAAGTATTGTAGCACTCCTAGCCTTCCGCAATTAGGCCTATGGGTAATCAAGGTTCCTGCATTATTCTTAATAGTTATACGAACTTTGGTTTGTTTATTT
>JAKFCI010000276.1:0-37997 GCA_036676725.1 Chitinophagaceae bacterium | reverse complement strand
CACACCGTGAAATGGAAGCATTACCTGTCAAAGATTTAGCGGTGGACGAGGATTAAACCACTTATGAAAAACAGTAGTAACAAATAAAATAAAAATAAAGAGGCTGACTTTCAAGGTTGTAATTCAACCGAAAGTCAGCCTCTTTTACATTTAATATATAAAAATGTGTCATATTTGTGAAAAAGGTAGAAAACGAGTGAAATTAATAGTAAACCAAGTAAAATAGGAGGATTTATCCGTTTATATCGTAATTTTGTTTCTACTATGATTGTGATAGAATTCACTATATTTAGTGCGGACTGACTTTCGTGAGAGTCGAAAGTCAAAGATAAATAAACTTGAAAAGAGGTGTATGCTTGAATTTACAAGCAATTAAACAAGAATGGTTTAGCAATGTGAAAGGAGACATATTAGCAGGAATAGTTGTGGCGTTAGCCTTAATTCCTGAAGCGATTGCCTTTTCGATCATTGCAGGAGTAGATCCAATGGTCGGGTTATATGCTTCATTTTGTATTGCGATCGTAATTGCTTTTGTTGGCGGTCGTCCCGGAATGATTTCGGCTGCCACGGGTGCAATGGCCTTGGTAATGGTAACGCTAGTCAAAGGTTATGGACTGCCGTACTTGTTTGCGGCAACGATCTTAACTGGTGTTATCCAAATTTTATTTGGTGTTTTTTGAAACTCGTAAGGATGCCATTCGTTTGCAGAATCTTTAACAGGATTAATTTGAGCTGCGCAAAATAACGGAGTGAATAGGAAAAGAAAAATACTTTTCATAAAAATGTATGACCATTATAACACCTAATTATGAAGGATAGTATGTCATCAGTAAAATTTAAGAAAACAATGCGGCACTTAATAGTATTGGCTAATCATCAGGTAAACCACAGGCCCCGTTAGCGCTACATAAAACCACATAGGCCATGCTATTTTAGCTAACTTTTTGTGTGCAGCGTTTTCGTTAATAAGCGCCCTGTATACGGTAAATAAAATGTAAGGAAGTGAAATGCCTGCAAGTAAAATATGCGTTCCTAACAAAACAAAATAAACATACCGCATATTGCCAGCGGCTGCTTTTTCTAATTCATCCACAATACCATTTCTGTCCAAATCACCAAAAAGAGTGGAGCCGGCAAATAAATGATGCAGTATATAAGAAACCAAAAAAATAATGGAAAGAACAAGCGCAGAAAGCATGATGAATTTATGCGTTGTATAACGACCGCCTTTTGCAGCAAATAAACCGGCAACCAAAAGAATGGCCACTATAGAATTAATAACCGCATTTACCTGCGCAAAAAAATGTTCGTTGAACGGCAATTGAACATCAAGCGTTATTCTTTCTAAAGCAGTTACAGCAACGAATACAATAATTGAAAAACTAAAAATTAATAAGCGTGCCTTTTTATCATTTTTGGTTATGCCCAATTCCATGATCTTTTTTATCTTTTTTTAATAATAAGAGTAGAATTCCAACTCCAACGATTGCTAAAAGAAAAACAACAGCAATCAATTCCAATTTTCCATCAAAAAACTTTTTACGTGCTGGATCTTTTTCTAATGCCAATAAAACAATATCACGTGATAACCGGGAAACCGCTGAAGAATCGAGGCCATGATAATAGCCACGAATGTTGCGCCTTTTATCAATCAATACCATGTAATCCGTATGAAAAAAACCGGTATCAATTCCCTTTCCATCTACCAAACCAAGTTTCATGTGTTCGATAGACAGGTCATAAATTTCTTTTTTAGGCCCAGTTAACAGCCACCAGTTTGAAGGATTGATCTGGAAGCGATCGGCCCACTTTTTCAGGCGTTCAACGCTGTCTCTTTCCGGGTCAACACTTAAAGAAAGGAAGTGGATGAAATCAGCTTCGCGACTACCTACACGTTGGGCATTTGTAATGCCGTCCTGCAGGCTTTTCATATTCATCGTCATGCGTGGGCAAATGGTAGGGCAGTTGGTAAAGAAGAAATCTGCCACCACTATTTTTTCACCAATCTCATTCCAGCCAACTTTATTTCCTAATTGGTTTGTAAAAGTAAAATCCGGCACTTTGTGCCAAACTGTATCGATGATCTGTTTTCCATCAACCGTTTTTGTAGTAACCGAATCGAAAATGTAATGCCGTGGCATATGCACGGCCTTTTCGGTAAACGCTTTAAAAATAAAATACCCGCCAAGCGGAAGCAACAAGGCAATTACAACTCCAAAAACAGCACTTTTATTCACGTTGTTAAATTAAAAAACCATCGCCGGCAAAAGTATTGGCGATGGTTTAAAGTATCATGTTAATATTCATCAATTCAATGGATGCGTAGTCGTATCGGCTGGCCGTACTTCTCTCGGCATTGTCTTTTCTTTAAAATGCGGATCGTAGCGATTGCGCAAAGTTCTATAAGAAGCACCATCCATTAAAAATGCAGATATAAACCACACAAATAACATTAATGGAACAATTACTGTCATAATAAGGTTGCGTATTTCGTCGCCCAAATGCATAAACACCGAAACAATGTAATAAGCTTTTGCAAGCGTTAAGATGCAAACCGCTCCTTTAAACATTAAAACAAGCAATGCACTGGGATTTTCGCCTTTGTGAATGTTGTATATAATTAAACCTATTGCCAATTCTATAATAGTGATTACAGAAAGCAATATGGTTGTTTTCCGCACCCTTTTCTTAAATTCTTCATCCGAATGCTGGTGATGAAAACTAACTTCTGAAGCCGTTGATTGATGTTCCATTTCTTAAAATTCGTTAATCAATAATATTACATTAGATAAGGTAAAAGCAAAGGAATACAAATACCCATACCAGGTCTACAAAGTGCCAGTACAATCCTGCTTTCTCGATCATTAAATAATGACCCTTATTTTCAAAAACATTTTTCTGTGTCATGATCAACATGATAATATTAATCAATACCCCTGTAAATACGTGGAAGCCATGGAAACCTGTAATGCCATAAAAGAATCCGCCAAAAGCAACAGGACATGTTTCGCGTACATGCAATTCCGCCGTATTGATCATGCCTCTTAACTGCGTATCGGTCATTGCAGCTAATTGTTCATGACCCATATTGTGTTGCTGCATGTGTACTATTTTCACAAGACCTTCATGCGAGGTTCTGCTCAACGCTTCACCAATTACAGGTCCATGAATTTCAGAGCCCCAAGGGTTAACACGGGTTGTTTGCCCGATTACGTCTATTTGACCATCCATAAGAACTGCATGTTCTGCAGTAATCAGGTGATGCCACTCCCAGGCCTGGCAACTTAAAAATGCAAGTCCGCCAAGTATGGTCCAAAGCATCCATTTAATAACACCTTGCTTATCATTATTATGCCCGGCATGCACAGCTAATACCATTGTTACCGAACTAATAATGAGGATGAAAGTCATTACACTCACGAAAGCTAAGGGAAGGTTTGCGTGACCTGCGCCTGGAAACGCATTGAAAACTACGTTGGGATCAGGCCAAAAGTTTTGCGAAAAACGAATGGTGCCGTATGAAATAAGGAATGCTCCGAAAGTGAAAGCATCACTAATCAAAAAATACCACATCATCAATTTCCCGTATTCAACGTTGAATGGACTTTTTCCACCAGACCACCATTGTTTACCTTGTATTGCAGCCGTTTGTGCCATGTTCAATAATTTCTATTTTAAATTTCTGATCGGGATTAAAGGATAAAACAATTTGTTTTTTTTACAAATTAAAATTCCATCCTGCATTCCATAAATATTATCCTATCCAAACAAAAAATATCAGCAGGTACAACCATAAGGCATCTACAAAATGCCAATAGGTTGATGCTACTTCTATACCGCTGGTGTTGTAATTAATTGTTCTTCCAAAAAATGCTTTTAAAAACATGATCGCAAGTACTACAACACCGCCTAAAACGTGCAAGCCATGAAGACCTGCAATAATATATAAGAACTGTCCTGCACTTGCACCTCTAAAATGAACGCCGCGTTCCCACATCCAGCTAAAACCCAATAACTGAAAAACCAAAAATGCAATACCTAATATAAGCGTTACACCAACCAGTCTCCTGTACTGCATCATTGCTTTTTGCTTAAAAGCACGAAGTGCAAGTTGAATGGTTAAACTGCTAACCAAAATAACAATCGTTGACAACCAGAAATAAACAGGCGTTTCAACTTCTTCCCATCCTGCCTGGTTGCGTTTTACAATATAAGCACTTGTCAAGCCGGCAAACATCATAAGAATGCTGGCAATGGCCACATACAAAGTAAATTTATGCGGATGTATCTTTTGTTTTTGTTCCGTCATGCTCACTGCGCCGCCAGGCGAATTTTCTATCCCTTTCATTTCTCTTTTGTTTATCAAACAAGTAATAAATGCACCTGTTTTAAAATACTACTTACCATTGCTTCGGCAGTTTGAGAAAGTTTATCATTTAGTAATGCCAGTAATACGATTGGCAAATGAATATAACTACTGAACATAACCCTTCTCGCCGCTTTTACACTATTTTCCCTGTATAACCGTACACACTGAATAACTAAAAAAATGTTGGTCAGCGTAACAATAATCAAACTGGTTACACCACTCATTCCTATCATGTACGGTATGGCACAAACAGGTATTAATGCTAATGAATAAAGAACTGTTTGCAATGCAGTGAACTTCGTGGGCCCTTTATCGCTCGGTAATAATTTAAATCCTGCATTGCTATAATCACCATGCGCTACCCAGGCAATTGCCCAAAAATGGGGGAACTGCCATAAAAACTGGATGGCGAATAAAACCCATCCACCAGTTGACAATTCGTTGGCACCTGCTGTCCAGCCAATTAAACAAGGCAATGCGCCGGGAATTGCACCGACTAAAACAGCAATTGCGCTTACCTTTTTTAATGGTGTATATACAAATGCATAGAGAAATAAACTAAACAAAGCTATGCCTGCACTTAGCCAATTAAAGTAGTAACCCAAAATAATTACACCAGCAACGCCGCAAATAATAGCAAAAGCCCAACCTTCATTTACAGACATTCTTCCAGCGGCAATGGGACGTTTTGCAGTTCTTTTCATCATTGCATCCGTATCCTTTTCCACTACCTGGTTAATAGCATTGGCGCTACCAGTTACCAGCATGCCACCGAAGAAAAGCAAAACACTCATTAACCAGGGGTTTGCATATTTTTCTTCAATGCCAGGAACCAGCAGAAAACTAACCACGCTTGAAAACACCACCATTATACTTAGAGATGGTTTGACAAGCTGAAGCCAATCCTTTACTTTGTTGCTCTGCTTTTCACTATTTGCCACCTGTGCTTTTTCATTCATTTGTAATATTTCACTGGTTTGCAAACGCTTATTTCAAATAACTATTATTATTTCTTTTCTATTCTTTTAGTAAATGATCTTTTTAATGTTTTGATTCTTCCGGGTCCACAGGTTCTGTTTGCGGAATAAAATCTCTTGCATCTTTGGAATAATCGTACGCCCAACGGTGTACTTCAGGAATTTCGCCAGGCCAGTTTCCGTGACCAGGATTAATTGGTGTTGTCCACTCTAATGTAGTAGAACTCCATGGGTTTAATGTTCTTACTTTTCTTCCTTTAAAAATGGAATAGAAGAAGTTAAACACAAACAATAATTGTCCGGCAAATACAATGATCGTAACAATGGTGATCATTTTATTCAAATCATCAAACTGGTTAAATGAAGACCATAAACGGAAATCAAGGTAACGGCGAGGAACACCTGCAAAACCCTGGTAGTGCATTGGCCAAAAAATCAGGTAAGCCCCAATAAAGGTGATCCAAAAATGTATATAGCCTAAAGTATTATTTAAGTAACGGCCAAACATTTTAGGGAACCAATGATAAACACCGCAGAACATTCCAAAAAATGCAGCAACACCCATTACCAGGTGGAAATGTGCAACAATGAAATAAGTATCATGCAAGTGCATGTCGATAGTAGAATTTCCTAAAAATATACCGGTTAAACCTCCGGAAATAAACAAGCTTACAAAACCAATGGCAAACATCATTGCCGGCGTAAAGCGTAAGTTACCTCTCCATAAAGTTGTGATCCAGTTAAATACTTTAATGGCAGATGGAATGGCGATCAGTAAAGTGAGCAATACAAAGAATGCACCGAGGAAAGGGTTCATACCCGTTACAAACATGTGATGCGCCCAAACCAGTAGTGCTAATATGGTGATGGCAAATAAAGAACCTACCATTGCCATGTAACCGAAGATTGGTTTTCTTGAGTTTACGCTCATTACTTCTGATACCAGACCCATTGCTGGAAGAATTACGATGTAAACCTCCGGGTGACCTAAGAACCAGAATAAATGTTGGTATAAAATGGCGCTTCCGCCTTCGTTAGGTAATACTTGTCCATTTACTACAATATCACTCAGATAAAATGATGTTCCCAGGTTACGATCGAACAACAACAGGATAAAACCAGAAACCAATACCGGGAAAGAAAGGATACCAAGGATGGCGGTAAAGAACAAAGCCCAAATAGTTAAAGGAAGCCTTGTCATGCTCATTCCTTTGGTACGAAGATTTAAAATGGTTGATACATAATTTAAACCACCAAGTAAAGTTGATACCACAAACATGGCCAAACTAACCAACCAAAGATCCATACCTATTTTAGAACCAGATGAAGCTTGACCTAATGCGCTTAATGGTGGGTAGGCTGTCCAACCACCACTTGCAGGACCTGTCTGAACAAACAGGGAAGACATCATGATAACGCTGGCAATAAAGAAAAACCAGTAAGACAGCATATTCATAAAAGGAGATGCCATGTCTCTTGCTCCTATCTGCAATGGAATAAGAAAATTAGCAAAGGTTCCGCTCAATCCACCTGTTAATACAAAGAATACCATGATGGTTCCATGCATAGTAACAAGCGCATAATAAAATTCTGGTTGAATTTGTCCGCCTTTCGCCCAATGACCAAAGAAAGTTTCAAGTATTGGGAAGGTAGCATCAGGATAACCTAGTTGCAACCTGAATACAACAGAAAACAAACCACCAATAATGGCCCAAACAATACCCGTGATCAAAAATTGTTTTGCAATCGTTTTATGATCCTGGCTAAAAATATATTTTGTTACAAAACTTTGTTTGTGATGGTGGTGCCCGTCGCCATGTCCATTTCCATCGTGACCCACATGCAGTCCATCATGCGTTACATGAACATCAGGTTGAATATTTGTGTTGTGATCCATATTATATCTTTTTAAGAAACTGGTGTTTCTTTTAATTCATTGTTGTTTTAGTTACATCTAAAGAACTTGTTGCGGCAGAATCCACTACAGGTGCCGTTGTGGGAGGTGCCGCAGCTTTTTCGCTATCCATAGCAATTTGGTATTGAACCGGTTTGCTTGCCAACCATGCATTGTATTCAGCCTGCGATTCTACAATGATCGTTCCTCTCATACTAAAGTGACCTGCACCACACATCTGGTCGCAGGAAATTTCGTAATTGAACTCCGGACCATATTTTTCACGCATTTGACGTGTAGTAAATTTGGGTGTAAACCACATTGTTGTTGGAATGCCTGGAACAGCATCCATCTTCATTCTAAAATGTGCAAGACCTACGTCGTGAATAACATCTTTTGCATTAATGATCAATTTAACCGGCCTGTTCACCACAATATGCATTTCGCCTGTAGTGTAAATATCATCGCGGTTTGCAGGATCGTTCCATAACTGGCCTAAAGGATTGCTCTTGGCTTCGTTTACTTCTTTATAATATTTTTTACCAAATGTGCCATCTTTTCCCGGGTAACGAAACTCCCAGTTAAACTGCTTGCCGGTTACTTCTACCACCAGGGAATTCTTTGGCGCTTCACCGGTAATTTGAAACCAGTAATAAAGTCCGAATCCAACCAATACAGTCAAAACAATTGCAGGAATAACGGTCCAGATAACTTCTAACTTATTATTATGCGGGTAGTAATATGCCTGGCGATTTTCCTTTTCCTGGTACTTATAAGAGAACCAAAAAAGAAGCACCTGCGTAATAATAAATACAATACCCGTAATAATGATGGTAATGTAAAGCATGGTATCAATGCGTTCACCATGATCTGATGCAGCTTCGCCAAGGATCTTTCCCTTTAATGTTTCGTTGCAATACCATACACCAAATAAACCCACTATTAAAAAAGCAAGCAATAAAAATGCGTTGATGCGATTGTTTTCCTTACGTGTTCTCTCTTCGCCACGTAAAACAGACACGTACTCACTCGCCTTTGCAATTTGAAATACAATGACGAATCCAAGTACCAGTGCTATTATTATCCAGGTGGTTGACATACTTAAAACAATTTCTAATTTCTGATTTCTAAGTTTCTATTTTAGACCTGACCAACAACTTGATGCAGATCTCTCAAACTATATCTCTACTACGTATGATGAATAATACTTTCTTTCAGGAATGGATGGTTGCGGGCAAGTAAAGGCGCTTTTGCCAATGACTTTGCCGTAACAAACATAATTATTCCCACAAATCCCAGCCCGATTCCAAAATCTACCAACATAAAAGGTACGTGGTCAGGCGAAATTCCAGGAAAAACCATTTGGTAAAAATCCAGCCAGTGACCAAATAAGATCAATACCGATACCATTGTGATGGTTCCATAGTTACGCTTTGAACTACGTTTCATCAAAATAAGTAATGGGGCTAAAAAGTTTATGATCAAATTCAACAGGAAGATGCCTTTATAAACGCCTTCCATGCGTGGTTCAAAATAAGTTGTCTCTTCCGGAATGTTTGCATACCAAATCAACATAAACTGCGAGTACCATAAATAGGTCCAGAAAATTGAAAAGGCAAATTGAAACTTACCTAAATCCTGTATGTGTTCGCGGTTGGTATATTCCAGGTAATCATTGTTCTTTAAAAACACTACGTACAGCGTAATCAAAGCTAAACCTGCAACAAATGTTGATGCAAAAGTATACCAGCTAAACATGGTTGAATACCAATGTGCATCAATACTCATGATCCAGAACCATGGAATGGAAGACATAACGGTCAAACCAAATAAAACCAGGTAGAATGCCGCCCAAACGGTATCATTCCAAATGTATTTTTTTGCTTCTTCTTTAGATAAGGGAACGTTATCAATGCTGCGTGAACGCTGGCGAATTTTCCAGCCAAGCAATGACCAGCCAACAATAGTAATGATGCTCCAGACAGTATAAAATCCTTTATTTAAAAATCCTTTTTTAGCATTTAGAACTTCATCGTGCAACACATGCTCAGCATCTGTCCAATGATAAATTACATGGTCGCCACCAAATACGATAATCATTAAGATCAATAAAGTGATAGCACCTATAACTGGTACACAGGCAGAGATAGCTTCCGGAACGCGGCGAAAGGTCATTTGCCAGCCACCCCATGCAAGGGTTGTTGCAGCTATAAAAAACATAGCTGCATTTACTACCAATAAAAAGTAAACGCTGTTTTGTAAAAGAGAGGCCCAGAACCTGGCTCTTACATGTTCATCGCCGCTTGAACCATGCGTAATAAATAAGATAATTACTGATATGATACCAATTGCCATTAGTGCAAGCGAAATGGTATTGTATCTTTTTGGAATCCCGAATTGTTCTTTGATTGCCATTGCGTTCTGTTTTCTTTTCGCTTAATTATTTTTTTGCTGCAGCAGTGCTGTCACTTACTGCAGTTGTAGTTGCCGTACTCGTCGTATCTGTCGCTTTTGCAGGACCTTGTTTACTTCTGATGTAATCAATGATCCACCAACGCTGCTCCGGAAATAATTGCGAAGCATACGAGCCCATTTGTCCTTTACCATAAGTAATGGTATGGTACATCTGTGCGTCAGATAAATTTTTTGCATAATCTGCATTTAACTCTCTTGGCTTTGCTGGGTAAGGTCCGTCGCCATTTTTCCATAAAGGACCATTGCCATCTAAAGCAGTACCATGGCATATGCCACAGTTAATTAAGTATAAACGTTCTGCTTCTTTTTTCTGTGCTGGTGTTATGGTCATTCCCTGCATCGGGCTTTGGTAAGTAGCCGCTTGTAAATACCCACTATCGCCGGTTGCAATAGGGAAAGTATAAGCATCACCACGGGCAATAGTACCAGCTACAGGGTTGCCATTGTAATAAGCACCACGTTTTTTCAGGTCATGGTCTTCAGGCAGGCTGTTATAACCGTACGTTTCATATGCACGGCTGTAAGCCATATCCGGCATATAAACCTGGCCGGGATTTTCGCCTTGACCACCACCACAACTGATGATAGATGCGCTTATTCCAAAAAGTCCTGTTATGACTAATAGTTTTCTCATCTGTAATTTTTGTTTAAGCCACTACCTCCGGCTCGTTTTCATATAACTTTTGTTCCTTATCGTATCGGCCAAGCCACCAACCAGTTTCTTTGTGTTGTACACTTACATCATGCGCACCAATATTTTGTAAAAAAGAAAGTACTTCCTGGTCGTTTGTCCTGTCGGTGCATTCAATTGCCATTGTAAAAGTATCATCCGTTGAACGCAGGTTAAAATGATCTTTCTTAACAAAAGGCGCTAACTGGCATAAGTAACAAAAAGTCAAAACCATTCCTACTGCAGCAAACAATACGGTCAGCTCGAAAATAATAGGTATCCATGCCGGTAAAGAAAAGAATGGCTTACCACCAATGTTTAAAGGCCAGTCTGTAGTAAACGCCCAGGTAATAAAAGAAAACGCTGTCGTAGTACCCATGATACCATAAATAAATCCTGCTGTGTGAAGGCTGGTATCACGCAAACCCATAGCCGCATCCAAGCCATGCATAGGGAAAGGGGTATACACGTCATGGATCTTATAGCCGGACTTGCGTACCGCTTTTACTGCAGGGAATAAAACCTGCTCGTCGTAAAAATTGCCAACAACAAATTTCTTAATCGCCATAGAAATAATTTCTAATTTCTGAATTCTAATCGCTGATACTCGGATCAACTTTTCTTATCAACTATTTTAGTGTGCTTGCTTGTGCGCAAACTCATGAACATCTTCTTTTTCAACTACATCCATTTTCTCTTTGTAACTCTCACCATTCTTTTTCAAAATGTGCTTGATCTCCGCAATTGCAATAACCGGGAAGAACTTGGCAAACAAAAAGTAACAGGTAAAAAACAATCCAAACGTACCCAGGTAAAAACCTATCTCCCAAATGGTTGGTGTATAGTAAGTACTCCAGCTCGATGGCAGGTAATCACGATAAAGCGAAGTAACAATGATCACAAAACGCTCAAACCACATTCCTATGTTCACAATGATCGACATAAAGAAGGTAACCAAAATACTACGACGCATTTTGCGGAACCAGAAGATCTGTGGTGATAAAACGTTGCAACCCATCATCAACCAATAGCTCCAACCGTAAGGGCTTGAAAGATTCAAACGGTTTTCAAAAAATGCAAATTCCTCGTATTTAACATGAGAGTACCAGGCCATGAATAACTCGGTTAAGTAGGCAATACCTACAATAGAACCGGTTAATACAATAACCTTGTTCATTACCTCAATGTGCTCGATGGTAATATATTCTTCTAAACTCAAAACCTTACGTGTAACCAATAGCAGGGTTTGCACCATTGCAAAACCAGAGAAGATGGCACCCGCAACAAAGTAAGGAGGGAAGATAGTTGTATGCCAACCAGGTATAACCGAGGTAGCGAAGTCAAAAGATACAATTGTGTGAACCGATAATACAAGTGGTGTAGATAAACCAGCAAGTACAAGCGATAAACTTTCGTGGCGTTGCCAGTGTTTGGTAGAACCTGTCCAGCCAAAAGCGGTTAAACCATAGAACATTTTTCTCCATTTCAGTTTAGCCCTGTCACGTAGTGTAGCAAGGTCAGGCAACAAACCGCTGTACCAAAATAAAAGAGAAACGGTAAAGTAAGTAGAGATCGCAAATACGTCCCAGAGAAGTGGCGAGTTAAAGTTCACCCATAAAGGTCCACGTGTGTTTGGATAAGGTAATACAAAGAAAGCCATCCAAACCCTACCCATGTGCCAGATAGGAAACTGCCCTGCGCACATTACCGCAAAAATGGTCATGGCTTCTGCTGCACGGTTTACACCCGTTCTCCATCCTTGGCGAAATAATAATAAGATGGCAGAAATCAAAGTACCGGCGTGACCAATACCAACCCACCATACAAAGTTGGTAATATCCCAACCCCATCCAATGGTTTTATTCAGGTTCCACTGCCCTGTTCCGTACATCACCTCGCGGTAAACTGAGTACACGCCAAATAACAACAAAATCACGGAAATAATAAACCCGATCCACCAAAGCGTACTGGGCTTGGCTTCCACCGGGCGGCAAATATCTACTGTTACCTGGTGGTAATCTTTTGCCCCTTCTACCAGTGGCGGTCTTACCTGCGATTCGTATTTAAGTAATGCCATAAATCAATCTAATTTCAATCCTGTTGAGCTTGCTCTTTCCAGGAAATTTATGTTGTCGACTTTCGTTCTTTAATCTGCTTCTGTTGTGTCACTCACTTGTACGGTTGGTAATTCTATTCACCAAACCTTATTAATGAGCGCCTGATTTTTCCGGTGCCGGTGCATGTTCTGCCGGCGTTTTCGAATCTGTTCCTTGCGATGCATGTCCTGCAGCCCCGCCTTCCTTTTCAATTAATTCGTCTGTGTTCCTGATCTTAGCCAGGTAGTTCACATTCGGTAATGTGTGAATTTGCTCAATAACATAGTAAGAACGCTGCGTATTGTTTGCACGCATTTTTGTTATCTCGCTGGTGTTATCATTTACATTACCAAAAACAATTGCATTTGTTGGGCACGATTGCTGGCAGGCAGTTTGAACATCACCATCTTTAAACGCCCTGTTTTCTAATTTTGCGTTTAGCTTTCCTTCCTGCAAACGCTGTACACAGAAAGTACACTTCTCCATTACACCACGGCTTCTTACAGTAACATCAGGATTCAAAACCATGCGGGTAAGGTCATCGTTCATTTGTCCTACTACAGGGTCTAATACACCAACCCCGCTTGAAGGTCCGCCTTTACCAAAAGTGGTAGAACCAGTATAATCAGCCCAGTTAAAACGGCGTACTTTATAAGGACAGTTGTTGGCGCAATAACGGGTACCAATACAACGGTTATAGGTCATCATGTTGATGCCTTCGCTGCTGTGTGGTGTTGCTGCTACCGGGCAAACGTTTTCGCAAGGTGCATTATCACAATGCTGGCAAAGCATCGGCTGGAAGACAACTGCTTTCAGATCATCTGCATTGTTGTCATCGCTAACAAAATAACGGTCAATGCGTAACCAGTGCATATCATGGTAACGCAATACTTCGCTTTTGCCCACTACAGGAACATTGTTTTCTGCATGGCAGGCCACAACGCAAGCGCCGCAACCAATACATGAGTTCATGTCGATGGACATACCCCACTTCAAGCCTGGTTTTAAATGATTTTCCGCTTTGTAAAGCGTGGCTTCATCTGCATAGTTGCCAGTTTTCGGTGCATAATCTTTATGCAATTCCTCGCGCCATTCTTTAATCTCGTTCGGGTACTTTTTAAAAGTAGCCATTGTCGTTTCCCTGACAACTTCAAAACGATTCTCGTACGAGTTATGAATTTGTGTTTGCGCAATTTTATGTTCGCCAACTGTTTTTTCAGAAACAGTTACGTCATTATAATAATCTACTGTAGTTCCGTTAAAGCGGGCAAATTGAAAGACATTCTTTCCAACATTTTGAGACGCTTTACTGTATCCTTCGTTACGTCCGTAACCAACTGCTACTGCAATGGTATCGGGGTGCATACCGGGAACTACCAATATCGGGAGGGAAATTTCTTTACCATTCGCGGTTAAATTAATAACCGGCTTATCCATATAGTATTCGTAATCGGTATCTAGTTTAATGCCCAGCTCATTTGCTTTTGCAGTAGAGATCATGGCAAAGTTGTCCCAGGTAGCTTTTGTAATCGGGTCTGGCAATTCCAATAACCATGGGTTACCAGATTGCTTACCACTTGCCATAGCTACGTTTTGGTACAACACTATTTCATTCTTTCCACCTTTACGTCCTGCAGTTAATGCGGTAACAGCGCCGCTGATCGAACCACTATTGTAAGATCCACCTGAAAAGCCCGAAGGTTGTGGCGTTGCAACAGGTGTAGTTGTTACACCGTGCGCTGAAGTATCTGTAGTTAAACTATCGGCAATAGCACTAACAATATTGCGGGAAGCTGGTGAGCCCGGTTGTAATATTCCGTCCTGTACTGCTTGTTCAAAATTCTTTTGTCCACCTAACTTACCGGTCCAATATTGACGGAACCATTGATCGTAAGTGGTATTATTACCTGTCCATTTAAGCAATGATGCTGCAAACGGACGTGTTTTAAATAACGGATTGATGGTAGGCTGCATAAATGCAACATATCCCGGCTTAGGTTCTGCATCACCCCAGCTTTCTAAATAGTGATTGGATGGAACTGCAAAAGCACACAATTCAGTTGTTTCATCCATTTTTTCGTTGAAAGAAACAGAAAGTCTTACTTTTTTCAAGCCATTTACAAAACCTGTTGCATTATAATAATCATAAACAGGGTTTGCATCATAAATAAACAAAGCACCAACCTGTCCTGCATTCATTGCAGCAACAAGATCAGCCATTTCTTTATCTACGCCTTGCTTGGTGGTTAAAGGCGAACCCCAGTTAATGGTATTGCCGTAAGCACCAATTGCACTATTTATTGCATTTACTACTGTTTGTACATTCGGGTCGTTGCTTCCGCAAACAACCAAACCTGCACCACCAGCTGCTTTCAGGTCAGTAGCTATTTTTTGTATACCTGCTTTCAATTTTGCGTCTGCAAGGTTTATCGTTGCTGCGCCACCTGCTACAGCATTCAATAAAGCCATTGCTACAGCGCCTGTTTCAGATGGACGGTGTACAAAACGTTCGTCCGCATTACTACCGGTTAAGCTTAAAAAGCTTTCCAGTTGGTAGTGCTTGCTCATTACAGGGTTTGCCTCGTTGATCTTGCGGCCAGTAGCATATTGACGGCTAAATTCAACAGGCGTTAACCAGGTACCTAAAAAGTCGGCACCAATACTAACAATTACCTTGGCACGGTCAAACTGGTAAGAAGGAATGGCTTTTTGACCAAAACCTGCTTCGTTTGCCTGCAATAAACCGCTATAAGAAATTGCATCGTATTGTACGTGGCGGCTTCCAGGATAACGACCTAAGAAATCGGAAATAATTTGTTTTGTTGATGGAGATACGATTGTACCGGTTAATAATACCACCGGTAAACCACCCAAACCAGCAATAGCATTGCCTACCATGGTGTCTAACTGCTCAAAGGTTGGAACCTCTTCGAACTTAGCACCATTCTTACGTTTTGGATGCGTAATGCGGTTTGTATCATAAAGATCAAGTACAGAAGCCTGCACTCTTGCAGATGTACCGCCACCTGTTAAAGAAGAAAGATCGTTGCCTTCAATTTTAATCGGGCGACCATCTCTTACTTTAGCAATGACAGGAACAACTTCGCCATCCTGCACAAAAGTGGTAGCGTAATATTTTGCAATACCCGGAACTACGTTCTCCGGCTTATTGGCTAAAGGAATGGCTTTACGAACAGGCACTTCGCAACTTGCAGCCAGTGTTGCCGCTGCGGTACTAAAGCCCACATATTTTAAAAAGTCTCTTCTTGGTGCTTTGGAATCTAACCAGCCTTTGCCTTCGCTGTCTTCAAAAGGTATATCTAAATCCTCTTTGAATTCGTCTTTCTGACGCTTTTGAAAACCTTCGGTATCATTCAGCTCAGCGAAACTTTGCCAATACTTTTTGTTGCTCATATTTTAACCCTCAATCCCCTTTTAAGCGGGAAAGTTTTGGTTTTAAATGTTCAAATGAATTACAGAACGTACAAGTGTGCGACGCAACAAAAGCTAAATAGATATTTTGTTGCTGAATACATCAATTATACTCTTTTTATAAAAACGTTGATCTTGTAAGAACTTAATAGTGACACTTCTGGCACTCTAAACCACCAATATCCTTTACCGTTACACTATCCATTTTGCCATTGGCAATATCGTTGTGAAACTTCTCGTAAATGCTGTAAAATTTATTGCCTGTACTGTCTGCCTTGTTATAAAAATTTACTTTGCTTTCGCGGTGGCAATTAATACACCAGCCCATGCTTAGCTCGGCTTGCTGACCAACAACATCCATTTCCTGAACGTTTCCATGGCAGCTTTGGCAGGCAACCTTACCCGCATTTACGTGCTGGGCGTGGTTAAAATATACGTGGTCAGGCAAGTTGTGAATTTTGATCCACTCCACAGGTTTCGATTTTGAGGCGTCCCAAGGCTGACCAGGGGTATAACCTGCGAATTTGTATAATTTTTCAATTTCCGCTGTTCCATTGATCTCTTTGCCCGCTTCGTCGAAAAGCTTAGGTCCTTTTTCGTAGGTAGAAATTGCCTTGTGGCAGTTCATACAAATATTAATAGAAGGAATGGCGGCGTGTTTGCTTTCCCATGCGCTTCCGTGGCAATAAAGACAGTTGATCTGGTTAATGCCGGCATGCACTTTATGAGAATAATAAATTGGTTGTTGCGGCATGTAGCCTTGCTGGCGACCCAGGTTGATGGCACCCTTGCTTACAAAATAACCACCTACAATAAAGAACACCAAGGCAAGTAAAGCGATGTATGCTTTGTTGCGCCAGAAAGGAACCTGCTCCGGGCGCCTGATATTCTCTTTATCGTCGGATAATTTTTTCAGGTTATTGTTAACCTGCATTAATATAAGTGCAACAATAGCAAGTATAAGAGATATAACTCCGAAGATGACAGCGTTACGATTTGCAACATCTTTATCTGCAGCTGATTCAGCACCGGGTGCTACCGTTGTTGCTGCTCCACCTGGAGGAGGTGCGGTATTGATGTATTCAACAATGGCGTCGATTGACTCGTTTGAAAGGGCTGGGAAAGCCTGCATTACTACACCATATTCCTGCTGAAGTGTTTTAGCATAAGCATCTTTGGCAATAAAAGCAGATGGGTTATGTACCCAATCATAAATGGCTTGCTTATCGCCCCAAGGACCGCGAGCAGTAAATCCCCTAAGGGCAGGACCAGTTAACTTTTTATCTAAAGCATGACAAGTTTGGCAATTTTGCTGAAAAAGTTGCTTACCGTCAACGGCAGCAGCTGGTGCAGCACCACCTTGTGCATGAATATTATATAGGGAGAAAAAAACAAATCCTAGCAGTACCAGCTTTTTTGCTAAAGGCTTTTTCAAAATCATAGATGCCTGGGTTCTAAAATGTGGAAAATTTCCGGAATCGGGTGCAAAAATATGACAGGAAATTAACAAAAGGACAAGGTGGGCAATTTTTTTTTAATCCGCTACCAGACTGAATTTCAGCGGATTTAAAGCAGTTTTGTTTAATAAATCATTTTTGATTGTCACATTTTGGTCAACTGTATTTTTCCTAAAAAAAATGTGTACAACCCTTAAAATTTGGGGCTGTGTTTCGAAAAATAAAGAATGAATGTTGAGAAATGGATTCCTTCTATAAAACCTATTGATCTTAATTCCAACTTGTTTAAAGATTAATTTCGCCGCGTTATGCTAAAAAAGGTGCAGCAAAAATGGGCGGTTAGCGGCTGGAGGTTTATACTCATCCTGGTAACTTTTGCTGTTGGAGGCAGCCTGACCGGGTTGGCTGGCAGGCAATTAATGGGCTTGCTCCACATTCGTCAACTTGCTTTTTACATACCTGTATATATAATAGTGGTTACCTTAATGTGGCCGGTAATGGTTCTATTGGTGAGTATTCCATTGGGGCAATTCAACTTTTTTTTAGCGTATTTAAAAAAAATGGGGCAAAGGTTTGGGATGAGAAAAAAGGAAGAGGTGATGAAAGGTAAAAAAATATCACTTGCCATTTTTGCTTCCGGGGCAGGATCGAATGCCCAACAGATCATCCGTTATTTTAAAAACTCTTCATTTGTTGAAATTGCTTTAATTGTTTGCAACAAACCTGGGGCAGGCGTTTTACAAATTGCCGGGAAAGAAAATATTCCCACCCTTATCATTAATAAAGAACAGTTTATAAATGGCGATGCGTACTTGCCGGAATTAAAAAAATACCAAATTGACTTTATTGTGCTTGCGGGTTTTTTATGGAAAATTCCCGGGCAGCTAATAGAGGCGTATCCAAAACGCATTATTAATATACACCCTGCACTGCTGCCCAATTATGGCGGAAAAGGCATGTATGGAAACCGGGTACACGCCGCTGTTATAGAAGCAGGGGAAAAAGAATCAGGCATTACCATTCATTTTGTGGATGAGCATTATGACAATGGTGATATCATTTTCTAGGGACGATGCCTTGTTCATGACGATGACTCGGCGGAAACGCTGGCAAAAAGAATTCATGAATTAGAATACCGGCACTTTCCAGAGGTGATCGAAAGTGTGATCAGGAAAGAATTCAGTTAGACGATCATCGTAATCTTTTTTAAACGGTGAATGCAATTATTTAATTCAAACTAAAAATCAGCTTCCCGTATCATTCATAATTTGCTGTGCTATTGTTTTTTTTAGATTGGCTTCTTCAATATCCCCGGAGCTTTTTATTTCATAAACGGGTTTTATAACATGCATATGATTTTGCAGTATCGTAAAATGCTTGCCTAATTTTTTTTGCAAAACCGGGTCATCTATAAAAACAGAATGCACATTAATAAATTCAATCGGCGTCATGCTTAGGTCGATCGTTTCGGTTTTATATTTTACGGTATAGCCTTTCCCTTCAAATGGAACTTTAATCAGCTTCATTGTATTTTATTTATTATTTACTAATCTTACAAATACTGTTATTCAAATCTCACGCCGCTATTACGCCATTTCACTTTATCAAAGAATTAGCAATTTGTTTTGTTATTTGCTGCTTGTTGAAACCCCATCTCAATAAATTATTACTGCTGCTTTGTGGAATATTACTAACAATATTTCAGGCACAGGCCCAATACAAAGTGCAGGGAACAGTTTATGATAGCTCCCGTACCTACCCGATGGAATCCGTGAGTGTATTAAGTACCAGTGGTAAAGGAACCACCACCAATGCCAATGGTTTTTACCAGATAGATCTTTCAGAAAAAGATTCTATTTATTTTTCTTATTTAGGCAAGCCGACTATTAAATTCCCGGTAACGAAAATCCCTAATATTTTCCAGTTTGATGTTTCCATTAAGGTCCCGGTGAACGTGTTAAAAGAAGTTAGGGTGAAGCCACGCAACTACAAACTGGATTCCATACAGAACCGGAAAGATTATGAAAAGGTGTTTAATTTTCGACGACCGAATGCAGAAACATTGACCTCTATAACTTCTACCGGTGCCGGCATCGACATCAATGAATTAATACGCTTGTTCCAGTTTCGAAAAAATAAATCAACTCTACGTTTTCAACAACGCCTGGTGCAACAGGAGCAAGATAAATTTATTGACCACCGGTTTAATAAAGGATTGGTGCTTCGGCTTACCGGGCTTACCGGCGAAGAACAACAAAGGTTCATGCTGCTATTTCGCCCCGACTATGAATTTACTCTATATACAAACGATTACGAATTCCAGGAATACATAAAACAAGCAGCGGAAAAGTTTAAAAACGGTAATGCATTTTAAATAGAATTGTACCTTGGCAACATGGTATCAAAACTGCTATCCACATTTTTTTTATTTATTATTTTAACCGGTTGCGGGCAGGCTTATAAAAAGTTGCACCGGGATGCGGTTGTTGTTGATACCCACAACGATGTTATGATCGCCATATTGGAAGGAAATAACATAGAGCACAACCTGGGTGCTAAAACACATTCTGATATCAATCGTTTTAAAAAAGGTGGTGTTGATGTTCAAATATTTTCCATTTGGAGTGATGAACGATATGGAAAGGGAACAGGTTATAAATATGCAAACAGGCAGATCGATTCTTTGTATGCCATTGCTGGCCGCAATCCCGGCAAATTAATGATCGTGAAAACGCCGCAAGAATTAGCACAATCTGTTGCACAAAAAAAGCTGGGTGTTATGATGGGCATGGAAGGCGGGCATATGATCGAGGACCGGCTGGATTACCTTGACACCCTTTATCAACGGGGCGTAAGATACATGACCCTGACA
The DNA here is from genome assembly GCA_036676725.1 of Chitinophagaceae bacterium. Classification (GTDB taxonomy): domain Bacteria; phylum Bacteroidota; class Bacteroidia; order Chitinophagales; family Chitinophagaceae; genus Flavisolibacter. The sequence goes on along the minus strand of JAKFCI010000276.1, from coordinate 17,755 downwards.
TGGAATAATTCAACCACGTGGGCCACATCTGCTGCCGATGAAACAAGCAATAAACCTATAACACAAAAAAGAGGATTAAATGAATTTGGTGAAGATGTAGTGAAAAGAATGAATCAACTTGGAATGCTTGTTGACCTAAGCCACGCCGGCGAACAAACATTTTACGATGCGCTAAAAGTAACATCCAAACCAGTAATTGTTTCGCACAGTTGTGTGTATAATCTATGCCCTCACCGTAGAAATTTAAAAGATGATCAGATAAAAGCAATTGCAAAAAATGGAGGTGTGATTCATTTAAATTTTTATTCGGGGTTTTTAGACAGCAACTATGAAAAAAGAAAAGACCAATTTATTCTTGCGCATAAGGCGCAACTTGATTCACTGCAAAAATTAAAATGGCAAGAATTTGAAATTGATATGTGGGCTGCTAAAAATTATCCTGCAGAAGTGCAGCATTTACGACCTCCATTTTCGGTTTTAATTGACCACCTTGATTACCTGGTAAAAATGGCAGGCATCGATCATGTAGGCCTGGGTTCAGATTTTGACGGCATTGAATCGACGCCTCTTGGCATGAATGACGTTGCAGACATGCCGGCTATAACCAAAGCATTACTGGCAAAAGGATACAGTAAAAAAGACATCAAAAAAATACTGGGCGAAAACTTTATCAGGATATTTACAGCAGCGCAAAACACCGCTGCTCATTAATAAATGTGCTTGAATTTTTTATTTGATTAAATTATAAACCGATGGATCAATTGACTTTAGGCATTGGCACTCGTTTGCAACACGCCCAACACGGACCTGGTGTAATTGTAGGCGTACGCTATGCCACCTACCTCATTTCGTTTATTTACCACGGCATAAAAGAAATTGAAAAGAACGACAGCCACCTGGAAGAAATAATACCGGAAAATGTTTCTGAAGAAATTGAAACGCATTCAGAAGTTGAAAGATCAATGCTGAAAATTTTACGTTTGTGGAATGGCGTTAGTGAGGTGGTTCCACTTGGCGATCGCTGGCAAAAAGGAACCATGAGTTTGCAACCTGCTGATAAATCGCTGAAGCCAAAAGATATTCCCATTGAAGATTTTTTTCACAAGATCGTGATGCTGCGTGACCGGGTACGGGTGATGGAACAACAGATCAATGCGCATAAAAAATTGAGCGATGAAGACAAAGTAAATTTGCAGCAATATATTACTCGCATTTACGGAACACTAACAACATTCAATGTGCTGTTTAAAAATAAAGAGCAATGGTTTGTTGGCGAAAAAGGAAGTAAAGAAGATTAAAATTATTTATGAACATATTTAATTCAAACAAAAATTTATCCTTTTAATTAAATGCTTTCACCCGAAACCATCATTGCGCAAACAAAAAAATGGATCATCGATGTGGTGGTGGGTTTAAACTTTTGCCCTTTTGCAGCAAGAGAAATAAAAAAAGACAGCATTATTTATGAAATAGTTGACAGTGAAAATTCAAAGGAAGTTTTAGAGACGCTTGCCAAGTCATTTATTAAAATGGATGAAGATGAAAGCATAGAAACCTTGCTCATTATACTTCCTACCGGTTTTGAAAAATTTTCGTCGTATTTAAAATTGGTGGATGTTTCAGAGCAACTAATAAATAAACTTGGTTACGAAGGCATATACCAGGTTGCCAGTTTTCATCCTCAATATCTATTTGCCGGTAGTAAAGAAAGTGATCCCGCCAACTACACAAATCGTTCACCCTTTCCAATGCTTCATATTCTTCGCGAAAAAAGTTTAACACGTGTAATTGAAGGTCACCCGGATACTTTAAAAATACCAGAAAATAATATTGAACTAACACGGCAAAAAGGCCTGGCGCAAATGCAATCGTTACGCAATGCCTGTATGCAAATAAAAATGAACTAATTTAAAAGTATCTTTTTTTGAAAAATTGTAAAGGGGAAGACTTCAATTATTCTACAAAAATTACACCATAAAATAATTGGTTTTATTTTTTTAACGAGTAATAATGATGAGCGTCATTGATGTTCGTTAGTTATAGTACTAACTTCATAGTGGCTTTAAACCAATATCAATTTTTCACGCATAAAGCCACTGTTATGTGGGAAGATGTGATTAACAATGTGATGTCGCCGCCTCGGCATAGAGTGCTTTCGCCATTACCTGAAACCATTCAGACACTGCCTGTCATCGAAAGCAAAATTTCTTTTTTGCCCTTTATCAATTACGTAAAAAGTAAAAGGCCAACGGTTTCCGATACAAAAGAAAAGTTTTTTGATTTCCTGATTGAAAAGCTTGACCCGGTTAGGACATTAACCATGCCTATCAATGAAAATGATTTGGCGGAAAACTACGGAGACGTTTTAGAACTTTTGGGTCTTTCGCTTTTCCCTTTGGTGGGCGAACATGATAAAAATAGTTTTGCTTTTACAGTTCCCTATTCGTTTAAAACTTTCTATTATTCTGAATGTTTTGAAAAACTTTTCACAAACCAAAACAACAATACACTTTTACTTCCTGAAAAAATAGACCCGGAAAAGCTAAAAGCCATTCATTGTGCAATGGTTTATGAGCATGCACTTGAAAAGTTTTATGGTGTAACGCTAAATGAAAGCCCGAGTTTAATTTACCCGGTTATAGATGCTGAAACTTCTTTGAAGCGATATTATAAAATACATTATGACCGCCGTTTTACTGAACTAAAAGCAAAAGGAAAACTTCCGCTTATTCAAGATTGTGCTGTTTGTTTAAATACTTTCCGCATTTTAGATATTGATAAACAATTGGAAACCATGCCGCTTGATCTTTTTGAAGCGGAAGGTTTTGGCTTATGGGTAGCTGAAGACGTAACAACACGCCAGGCATTAGACAATATAAAAAAAATGTTGTTGCGGCAAGAGGACTGCGGGCCCAGCATTACCAATGAAATTAAAATGGCCATTCAATCGCTTGTTGGTATTAATGATTTGCAAGTGGGCTTAATGCCTTTCTTAAAACTTAACGACCAATTTGTTATTAATAACGATTGTGTTCAGCAAAGCATAATTGCAAAAAAATGCAATGCACACAATCGTGATGATGAAAATTTCTTCAAAAACTTCATTGAATTTATAAAAGAAAAGCCCGAACCTGTCCCCATATCTGTATTGAACGAAGATTTAACTTCCGAGGTGCCTTACTTAGGACCGGTCTTCAATCAAGGCATCAGGAGCTATATTGTTTACCCGATGCATAATAGTAATGGCCTTGTAGGTTTGCTGGAGCTGGGAACAGATCAACCTGGGTTGTTGAATAACGAAATTCTATTAAAAATTGAACCAATCATCCCGTTGTTGTCTGTTGCCATGCAAAAAAACAGGAACAACTTTTCAAATCAAATTGAAAAAGTAATAAAAGAAAAGTTTACGGCTTTGCAACAATCGGTGGAATGGAAATTTGCAGAAGCGGCGTGGCAATATTTAAGTAAAGACGAAGCTGAATTAGTAAATGCGCCGGTAATTTTCGAAAATGTATATCCTTTATTTGGTGCAATCGACATTCGAAATTCTTCCCTGGAACGAACATTTGCAATTCAAAAAGATTTAAAGGAACACCTAACGCTCATTACAAATAAGCTTGACCAGTTAGAAAAAATTCATCACCTCGATTTAATAGAAGATTTGAAATTTAAAACAGAAAACTTCCTTGCTTCTATAAAAAATAGTATGCTTGATGAAGACGAAATAAGAATAAATGAATTTGTAATAAATGAAGTTGAACCCCTGTTTTCGCACTTGCAAAAAAAGGGCAAGGAAATGCAGAAGGTTGTGGCGGATTACTTTATAATTGCCAAAGACCTAAATAGTTATTTATTCCAGAACAGGAAAGATTACGAAGAAAGCCTGGCAAACATAATTGCTCAAATACTGGCCTACCTTGAAAAAGAAGAGGAAGCTGCGCAAAAATCTTTCCCCCATTATTTTGAAAAGTACCGGTCTGATGGTGTTGAATACAATATTTATATCGGGCAATCCATTGCGCCTTCGCATCCTTTCGACATGCTTTACTTAAGGAATATTCGTTTGTGGCAATTAAAGTCCATGGCCGAAATTGCCCGTATCACACACAAATTAAAACCCTCTTTAAAAGTTCCTTTGCAAACAACGCAATTGATCTTAATTCACAATCAAAGTATATCTATTAGTTTTAGAAAAGATGAAAAACGCTTTGACGTTGATGGTTCTTACGACATCCGGTACGATGTAATTAAAAAACGTTTAGATAAAGCAAGTATTAAATCGACACATGAAAGACTTACACAGCCCGGTAAGGTAGCATTGGTTTATTCCAATTATAAAGAGTTACAGGAATACCAGGAATACATTGCCTTTCTTCAAAACAAAAACATTTTAAAAAAAGAAGTCGAATTGCTTGAACTGGAAGAATTGCAAGGCATCAACGGCTTGAAGGCCATTAGAATTCCAATCAATTTAGAAGAAATATAAAACCTTTAAAATAAAAGCAAATTGCTAAAAAGGGTAAATGTTTTATTTCCTTAGCCCGGCAGATTTGATAACTTTAAAAGATGAAGGTTTTTTTCGGTACCATTTTATTTCTTACCCTTTCGCTAATTGTTAAGGCCCAAAATTCTGCAGACATCATCATTAAAAACGGCCGCATTTTAGATGGCACCGGCAATTCGTGGTATTACGCAGATATTGCCATCAGCAAAGGAAAAATAATAAAAATCGGAAGAACAAATGAACTCAATGCGACCAGGGTAATTGATGCGGCCGGTAAAATTGTTGCTCCTGGATTTATAGATGTACATACACATATTGAAGGTGATGAATTAAAAAACCCAACTGCCGATAATTTTATTTTTGATGGAGTAACCACTGTTATTACTGGCAACTGCGGCTCTTCTCATGTTGACATAAAAAAATACTTGGAACAAATCGATTCTTTGAAGCCTTCTATAAATGTGGCCACATTAATTGGCCACAATGATGTGCGAAAGGCGGTGTTGGGTACAGCTAACCGTTTGCTGACAGAAGATGAAATGAAAAAAATGGAGATGCTTGTTGAAGCAGCAATGAAGGATGGTGCGGTTGGTTTAAGCACCGGGCTTATCTATATTCCAGGTACTTATTCTACAACAGAAGAAATTCTGCGGCTTGCAAAAACGGCGGCCGCATTTAACGGTGTATACGCATCGCATATGCGTAACGAAGGCGATAGAGTTACACAGGCAATTGAAGAAGCTTTACATATTGGAAGAGAGGCAAAAATGCCTGTTCAGATCTCTCATTTTAAATTAAGCGGACAACAAAACTGGGGACGTAGCAAGCAAACCATCCCCATGATCATTAAGGCACGCAACGAGGGTATTGATGTTACCATCGATCAATATCCTTACACAGCAAGCAGTACAAGCCTAAGCACCTTAATACCCGATGAAATTTTAGCAGATGGGCAAGACTCAATTCAGGCCCGTTTGCAACGTGCCGATGTTAAAAAATTCGTCATCGGCGAAATGTTGAAAAGCCTGAAGAAAAGAAAACTGAAACATTTTAGTTACCCGGTGATCGCTTACCACAAAGCCGACACAACTTTGAATGGCAAAAGCATTGAAGAAGTAAATTTATTAAAGGGGAAAAAACACAAAGCAAAGAAAGAGGCCGAAACAATTATTGAACTAATGATTGCAGGCGGGGCCTCCATGGTTTTTCATGGAATGTCGGATTATGATGTTGCACGCATCATGCAATATCCATTCAACATGTTTGCATCCGACGCATCGATACGCATATTCGGACAAGGCAACCCGCACCCTCGTGGCTTTGGTACTAATGCACGTATACTCAGTAAATATGTAAGAAATGAAAAAATCATTTCGCTGGAAGAAGCTGTTCGTAGGATGACCTCGTTACCTGCGCAAAAATTTGGTTTGACCGACAGGGGATTATTAAAAGAAGGTCTTGCTGCTGATCTTTTGATCTTTAATGAAAATGAAGTGCAGGATCTTTCAACATACCAAAAACCTCATGCCTACTCCAAAGGCTTTAATTACGTAATTGTAAACGGCCAGCTGGTAGTAGATGATGAAAAACATCTAGGCACCAGAAGTGGTAAAACATTAAGAGGGCATGGAACTGAAACCCAGAAAACCTTTTGATCAATTAATACTGAAAAATCATTTTAAAATAAATACAAGCGTTACCAAAAATGAAAAAATATTGCTTTCTTTTTTTATTGCTGCCGTTTCATTTGGTAGCGCAGTCTTTTACCAAAACAGAAATTAGCCGCTGGCAGAAACAAGCAACCCAAGTAACTATTATCCGCGATGGCTGGGGCATTCCACATGTATATGGTAAAACCGATGCTGATGCAGTATTTGGATTAATGTATGCGCAATGTGAAGATGATTTTAAAAGAGTGGAGATGAACTACATTGAAAAGCTGGGACGCTTGTCGGAGGTAAATGGAGAAGGAGAATTTTACAATGACCTTTTGATCCGCATGTTGATCGATTCAACAGAGGCCATTGCCGATTTTAATAAAGCGCAACCCTGGCTAAAAAACTTGTTGAATGCTTATGCTGATGGCATAAATTATTTCTTGTATAAAAACCCCGGAACAAAACCCGCTTTGATCAATCGATTTAAACCATGGTATCCATTATTGTGGACAGATGGAAGTATTGGCGCAATCAGCACTGCAGATATCACCACAACAGAATTGAAAGCTTTTTATTCAGGCAGCAATGCTTCTATTTCTCATGTACAAAAACCTTTGGATCACCAAACGGGTTCAAATGGTTTTGCTATCGCACCTTCCAGGTCTGCATCTGGAAATGCAATTCTTTACATCAACCCGCACACAACTTTTTATTTCCGCCCGGAAGTTCAAGTGGTAAGTGAACAAGGCTTAAATGCTTATGGTGCTGTTACATGGGGACAGTTTTTCGTGTACCAGGGCTTTAATGAATATTGTGGCTGGATGCATACTTCGGCAAACGTTGATGTGGCTGATATTTACCAGGAGGAGATCATCAAAAGAAACGGGAAACTCTTTTACGTTTACAATAAAACATTGAGGCCTGTTAAAGAGAAAAACATTTCAATAAAATTCCGCGATGGCAGTGATATTAAAACAAAAACGATCAAAACCTATTTCACGCATCATGGACCGGTAATGGCAAAGCGCAACCAAAAGTGGGTAAGCTTAAGATCAAACAATCGATCAATGACCAGTCTTATTCAAAGCTGGCAACGCACAAAGGCAAAAGGATTTGATGATTATAAAAAAGCTATGGACCTGAGGGCCAACACATCGAACAGTACGGTTTTTGCCGATTATAAAGGAAACATTGCGCTGTGGCATGGCAACTTTATTCCTGTGCGTGATAAAAAATTAAACTGGTCAAAACCGGTTGATGGATCTATTACCGCCACAGAATGGAAAGGTTTGCATAAGGTTGAAGAAACCGTTCATATTTATAATCCTTCAAATGGCTGGATACAAAACTGCAATTCAACGCCCTTTACCGGCGCTGGAATGCATAGTCCTAAAAAAGAAAATTTTCCTGCGTACATGGCACCTGATGGTGAAAATTTTCGCGGCATCAACGCAGTTAAAGTATTAGATAGGGAACAAAAGTTTACGCTTGATAAAATTATTGAAGCAGGTTATGACCGTACACTTTCTGCCTTTGATGTATTGATGCCACCTTTAATAAACGCTTATGAAAATGTAAAAGAAAGCGATTCCATTTTCAATAACCTTAAAGAAGCAATTGCTATTTTAAAAGCCTGGGATCACAGAACAAGTGCTGAATCGATTGCAACAACTTTAGCCATTGAATGGGCACAAAAATTAGGTCCGGCTATTCAAAAAATTTATGTTGATGAAGGCGAGGCAGACCAGGTACAAAAGACAAAGCAATTTGCTGCAACGGCTTCCGCGCAACAATTGCTGCAACCATTGCAACTTGTACTTAATGAATTGAACGCCAAATTTGGGAAGTGGCAAATACCGTGGGGTGAAATAAATCGTTTTCAGCGATTGACGGATGATATTCAATTAAAATTTGACGATGCACAACCTAGCCTGCCAGTGCCTTTTGCATCGGCTTTATGGGGCATGTTACCATCTTTCAATAGTCGCTACTTCCCCGACACAGATAAACGTTATGGGATTAGCGGAAACAGTTTTGTATGTGCTGTTGAATTCGGAAAGCGTGTTAAAGCAAAATCATTATTGGCGGGTGGTGTGAGCGGCCATAAAAATTCTAAACATTTTTACGACCAGGCCGAAATGTATACAAAAGGTCAATTTAAGGACGTGCTGTTTTACAAGGAGGACGTTTTGAAAGGAGCACAACGCAATTACCACCCGGGAGAATAAATGATTCGTGACCATGTAAATCTCGCATGGCCACGAATATTATTTTTAAAATTTTATTTTACTTCTTTTAAAATTTCGCGGTGACTTCGTTCAACGTGTTCTTTAAATTTTGTATACCATTGTTGCCAATCTTCTTTACCCATGCTGTCGGTTAATGAATTTTCATAGGCGGCCAGCGTATCATATCCTTCTTCAAAGATCAAGCGGTAAGCATCACCCGTAAAGTCGCTTAATATTCTTACTGCATTTGCGTCGGGCATTAATCCTTTTTTTAAGCCCTCGTCCAATAATTTTTTTGCATCACGGTAATGGCCAAATTTCAATTGAAAAATGTCGCGAATAATATACATGGCAAAAGTTTTTATATTTTTTTATTATGCACTTATCTGTTTTATCAAAACATCAGTTAACATGTAGATCCTGGCGTTTTTAATTAATCCATTTTCTAAATCGTATGTAACACATAAAGGCACATTTACTTCTTTATTAGTGGGCTTTATTCCGGCGAATTCGCCAATGTGCCTTCCTTTAAATTTTCCTTCCAATAAAGCCTTGTCTTTTGTAATGATTTTATTATTCACTTCAGCCACTGCATCAAATGCAACATGGTACATAAAGTGCAAAAGGTTGCCTATCGCTTCACGGCCTTTTGTTACTTCACTGGTTGACATGTTTGTAAAAACGGCATCTTCAGCCACATACTTTACATCGTGGGTTTTAAAATAAGCTTCAACGTTTTGTAACGAAGTAGAAGCAACTTGCTTTTCTAAAATTGATTCCTGCATGACTATTTATTTAAATGAATTAATAAATATTCTCAAAAGGCAAGGAATTTCTGCAAAGAAGGAAAGGCTAATGCAGGGGATGTTTGGAGATGGAAATAAAGTTAATGATTATTGCTATTAAGCATAGAATTTTCGCATGCAAAATTTACTGCAGAACTGCATCCTTATTAGCAGGAATAAATCATCAATAGCTTAACAGTTTATCTATAGCTTGGCCTAAGCGGTCTCTCGCCATGAAATTTTTCTCTAATTCCATATTAAATGGAACTGGTGTATCTAACGATCCGCAGCGGACAATTGGTGCATCAAGCATTTCAAAACAATTTTCGGCTATCCATGCTGAGATCTCTCCACCAAGTCCACCGGTGAGTGTGTCTTCATGCAATAGTAATATTCTTCCTGTACGCTTTACGGCGTCCCGAATAGCGGTATAATCTAATGGTAACAAAGTTCTAAGATCGAGAATGTCAATTGAAATTTCGGGATGTTCAGCAGCATAGTCTTCTGCCCAAAGCACACCGGCGCCGTAAGTTATAATGGAAACCTCATCGCCGCTTTGAACATGGCGGGCTTTACCAATTTCTATTTCGTAATAATCTTCCGGCACAGGTCCACTAACGCTGCGGTATAGAGCTTTATGTTCAAAATAAAGCACAGGATTGGGATCATTGATTGCAGCTACAAGCAAACCTTTTGCGTCCATCGGCGTTGATGGATAAACCACTTTTAATCCCGGTGTGTGCACAAACCAGGCTTCGTTACTTTGGCTATGAAAAGGCCCGGCACCTACACCACCGCCTGTTGGCATTCTAATTACAACATCAGCATTCTGTCCCCAGCGGTAATGAATTTTTGCCAGGTTATTTATGATCTGGTTAAAACCAACCGTTACAAAATCGGCAAACTGCATTTCCATCATGCTTTTAAAACCTTCCAGGCCTAATCCTAAAGCAGCACCTACAATTGCACTTTCGCACAAAGGCGTATTGCGTACTCTTTCTTTACCAAACTCCGAAACAAAACCTTCGGTTATTTTAAAAGCACCACCATATTCCGCAATATCTTGTCCCATTAAAACTAGATTGCTATGCTTTTGCATCGATTGGTATAGACCTTCCTTAATAGCATCGATCATTCTTTTTTCAGGCGATTGATGGTTAATGGACGAAGGTTTGGCGTTATCAATTTTTTTGGCAAAGGAATTAGAATTACGATTATCTAACGCTGATGCATAAACGTCGTTTAATTCGCTGGCTGTACTTACAACTATGGGTTTGCTGTCAAACCCAATTTTTAATTCACTTTCTATCTGCTCCTTCATCTCCTGTCGCAGTTCGGCAATATTTGTTTCATTCAACAAGCCTTCTGCAACAAGCCACTCTTCGTAATTTTTTATGGGGTCTTTTACGCTCCACTCTTCAAATAGTTCAGGTGGAACATACTTTGTACCGCTTGCTTCTTCATGCCCCCTCATCCGAAACGTCATACATTCTACGAGGTAAGGCTTCTGCTCCCTGATACAATATTCACGAATGCCTTTTATGGTATCATAAACTGTGAGGATGTTGTTACCATCAATAACAATACTTTCCATTCCATAACCTTTAGCCCGATCGGCTAATTGGGCACACCGGTATTGTTCATTTACAGGAGTGCTTAAACCGTAACCATTATTCTCTATAATAAAAATTACCGGAAGGTCCCAAACGGCAGCTGTATTTAATGCTTCGTGAAAATCGCCTTCACTTGTTCCGCCATCGCCGGTAAATGCCAGTGAAACTTTATTTTCTTTTTTTAATTTATGGGCAAGTGCCACACCATCTGCAATTGCTAATTGTGGACCAAGGTGAGAAATCATGCCGCAAATGTGGTGCTCCCTGTTGCCGAAATGGAAACTGCGTTCACGGCCCTTACTGTAACCATCCTGTGCACCTTGCCACTGTTTAAATAATTTATGTAAAGGCATTCCACGCGATGTAAAAACACCAAGGTTTCTATGCAAAGGCATGATCCATTCATCTTGCGCCAAAGCCATTGTAGCACCAATAGAAATCGCTTCCTGCCCAATGCCGCTAAACCATTTTGAAATGCGGCCCTGGCGTAGAAGAAGTAACATTTTTTCCTCGATTAAACGAGGCCACAATAAATTTTTATATAAAAGAAGTAATTGTTCGTCGTTAATATCTTTCCGCTGGAATTCCATTTCATTGAATTAGAAAGCGAATGTATTAATCCTTATCAACAATCAAATTGAGAATGTAGCTGACCACAGAAACAATTAAACTGAATATGATTGCGGCCAACCATCCATCAACAGAAAAGCCAGCTACAAAATAATCGGCAAGTTTGACGATGATGGCATTAATAATAAGCAGGAATAAACCAAGTGTAATGATGGTAATTGGTATGGTTAGAAGTACGAGTATGGGTTTAATAAAAGTATTTAAAAGTGCAAGCACCAATGCAACGATGATGGTTGTTTGTATGGTATTACTAAGTTGTACACTGTCCATAAAATAGTCAGCTACAAAAACAGCAACGGCGGTAATAAGCACCCTAATAATAAATCCCATAGTAGTTTTTTATAAATGTAAACTTCTTTATTAAAAAAAGATGGGATGTTATTGCTGTGCAGCACTGTTTACTTCAATCCAATAACCATCCGGGTCCTGGAAAAAAATTTGCTTGACTCCGTCTGCACGTATACTGACTTTATTAATCGTTCCCGGCCAATCTGAATAAATAAATTTCTTTTGATCAAGCGTTTTTACCAATGCATCGAAGTTGGAAGTGGTTAAAGCAAAGTGAACTGCTTTATTAATGGTAACGCTATCTTTTATGGTGGATATCAGGTGCAATTCTTTTCCATCGCCCAGGGAAAACCAGCGAATACCATCCACTTTTGTTTTGTTTGTTATTTCCGGCAGGGTTAAAATCTTTTTATAAAATTCTGCGGAACGATCAACATCTTTTACGGAAAGCGCAATATGATTTAACGTAAAACTAAAGATGCCGGCATCCTGGGCTCTTGCAAAAAATGTAAATGAAAGAACAATTAATAACAGGATAGATTTTTTCATTGCACAAATATTAAGCTTGTGATTGAAGCTAGATTGTTTTTTCGAAATTAGTTTTCATGGTTGCACAGGCCCTGAACGGAGCGCCGCAACAAAAGCCAAACCAGGCGATGTGGCCCGGACAACAATAAACTTATACCACCACCAATTCGTAAAAATTTTCGGGCTGTAAATATTTTTTAGCGAGTGCCTGTAAGTCTTCGGCTTTTATTGATTTAATAGTATTGATCTGGTTGTAGAAATAACTTTCATCCAAACCATTCAAGATGATATTTTTCCACCGGTTAATAATTTGGAAAGGACCATCAAGATCGCCCAAAATGCTGCCCATCATAAAGTTTTGCACCAGCAATAATTCTTCGCTGTCCACAGGTTCGTTGCGCAGGCGTGCCATTTCTTTATACACTTCTACCAAAGTTGGCTCGCAAACATCACGACCCGCTTCGGTGCTAATTACCCAGGCGCTTTGCTGCATATGATTTTCGAGGTAGCTGTAAATGCCGTAGGTATATCCCTTTTCTTCGCGGATGTTACTCATTAACCTGGATCCAAAAAAACCACCAAACAAATTATTCAACACCATCGTCTTTAAAAAATCCGGGTGGTGCCTGTTTGGAAAAGGTGTGCCCATGCGAATGGCGCCTTGTACACCATTTGGATCGTTTATAACACGGTATTTTTTTTCTTCTGCACGTAACGTAGGTATAGGTGCAACTGTGACTGCATTATTTTTCAGGTCGCCGAAAGATGCATTCAATAATTGATATAGGTTTTGCGGCAATTTGCCTGCAACAAATAATACGAGCTTTCCATCCTGGTAAAAATTTTTATAGAATTCGGTCAGGTCTTCCCGGGAAAACGCATCGAAATCCTGGAAGCTGGTATACCTGCCATACGGGTGATTTTCGCCATATAAATAAGCATCGATTAATCGCGTTGCAACAAAATCACATTTCTTCAAATTCACATTCAGCCGCTGCTTCATGTTTTGTTTGTAGGTGCTTATTTCTTCGTTGGGAAAAACAGCATCCGTAACCAATTCTTTAATTACAGGCAATAATTCTGCAAGGTGTTTGGTTAAACAATGCAGGCTTACAGTTGCCGTTTCGTTATAACAAGAGCGATTTAAATAAGAACCATAATATTCAAAATGCTCATTGATCTGGAATGCGTTTTTGGTACTGGTGCCGTTTTTTAATAAAAAATTTGTGCTGGCTGCCACCAGGTTTTTTTGCTCGAACCAATTGCCGGCGTAAAAAACGCAATCAACCAACAAAACATCTTCTTCGCCTGCATCAATTGCATATACTTCTACACCGTTATTTAAAGTATACCGATCGCATTGCTTTAACTTAAGGTCAAATTCAACCGCATCTTTTATGATCGGTGCCTTCTTTCTATTTAATGCCTTCATCTTTGTTTCCATTCGCTTCTAGTTCTTTGCTAAATAACGCAGTGTGCTGCAATTGGTTTCTTTAAAAATAATATTGCACTCTTGCAATATGTCGTCAGCCGTTACCTTATGATAGCGCTCTAACTCTGTATTCATTAAGGTGGCATCACCCAATAATTCGTAAAAAGCCAAACTATTTGCCCGGTTCATTACGCTCATATCTTCAAATGCAATGGCGCTTTCTGTTTTATTTTTTACTTTTTGTAATTCCAGGTCGCTGATCTTTTCGCTTTTTAATTTATCCAATTCTTCAGCAATTCCTTTTTCAGCATCATCCATACTTACACCTTTAACCAGTTTGCCTTCAATCGTTAATAAGCCCGCATCCACAGTGCCTGACTGGTGGCATTCAATATTTGAAAAAAGCTTTTTTTCTTTTACCAATGCCTGGTACAAACGAGATGAACCGCCTCCGCTTAACACCTCTGTTATCAGGTCCGAAACATAATAACGCGAATCGAGCCGCGGATAAATATGCCACACTTTATACAAAGCATCCAAAGGCACATCGGCTGTTACTTCAAGTTTCCTGGCTTCTGTTTGTGGGGGCTCCACAGGCAACTGGCGATTGTATCTTTCTCCTGCTTCAATCGGGCCAAACCATTTATCAGCCAGGGTTCTGACTTGGTCCACGGTAACGTTCCCGGCAACAACCAATATGGCATTTACAGGCCTGTAATGTTTAAAAAAGAAATCTTTTACATCCTGCAATTCTGCCTTTTCAATGTGCGATAATTCTTTACCTATGGTCATCCAACGATACGGGTGCGTGGTATAAGCAAGGTCACGCAATTTTAACCAAACATCGCCATAGGGTTTGTTTAAGTAGTGTTCTTTAAATTCTTCGCAAACTACTTTGCGCTGCACTTCTAAACTTTTTTTAGTAAACGCCAGCGAAAGCATGCGATCACTTTCCAGCCAGAAAGCCGTTTCCAGGTTATCGGCAGGAAGCTGTATATAATAATTTGTAAGATCGTTGGTTGTGTAGGCATTATTTTCTCCGCCTGCCATTTGCAGTGGGTCATCGTATTCAGGTATGTTAATAGAACCACCGAACATCAAATGTTCAAATAAATGCGCAAAACCAGTTCGCCCGGGATCTTCATCTTTAGCACCAACATCGTACATAACATTTACCACGGCCATCGGGGTAGATGTATCCTGGTGTACCAATACTCTTAAGCCATTGGCTAATGTAAACCGTTCATAATTCACCATAAGAGTGTAAAAGTAATGAAAGAGAAAAAGCAAGCGGTCTTCCTTTTAGTGCATAATGTTCTTCACCTTAAAATTAAATTCCATAAGCTCTTCGCCACGGCGCACAATTATGCGGGCGGTAGTCCCGGAATTTTGAAGGGCTATCTTATACTGGTTAAGATTTTGCGACATGTTTTTATTGATACCAATTACCACATCACCTTCTTTTAACCCGATCTTTTCGGCAGGCGAACCTTTTGCCACATCGCCAATTAATATTTGTCCATTTATATAATATAATTCTATGCCGCTATAAGAGTAGTCAAAAGGATCGGCAAAGTGAGAATTAGGAACCAGGTGAAAATTCCTTTTTTCATAATCGATGATGGCGTTGAAACGGCGAAGCAGGTCATTGCCAAGAATACCACCCAGGTAAGGGTAGGAGGTAATATTGTATTCATCGTCAAAAATATAGATGGGCACATTTCTAAAGCGGTAGGGACCAAATTTGACTTCTTTAATAACCGTCATTTGCATGTCTATTTTTCCGCCCAAACCCTCGGCCTGCTTGGTATAAAACTTGCGTTTTCTATGCATGATGGCACTGTCTTTTACAAAGTCTTCTGTCAGCATCATGTTCAAACCTGCACCGAGATCGTAAAGAAACCTTGCACTTACCTGCCGTTCATCTTTAATCCTCAACATTTGCACCGGAAGCGTATTGATCAGGGGGCGAAATAAATATCCACCCCTGGGAAATTTGATATTCCCCTGGGTCCAAAATTCAATACGCAAGCTGTCATAATTCAACTTAATAATATAACGGCTAAAAACAGAATAACCAATAATGCCATCAATGGTTTCACCATAAACGGATGTGAGCAATTCATAATCGTTTACATGAAAATTCAGGCTATCAATGGTAAGATTTGGTAAATGCAGCTTTTTGTTGTTGATGAAGCTTACATTTTTTATTCCAGCAATTCCGCGTATTGTACGTTCACTTGCGGTAGGTTTTATGCCTAAATATTGGGCGGTTGATGAATCAAGTGAAATACCACCGCTGCCGGTATCAAGTATAAAGTTTAGTGTGTCAGGATGCACATCAAAACGGGCTTGCAACAAAATAACGCCACCTGTCAATTGCACGAAAGGAAAGCCGGTAATGAATTTCGAGGGCGTCACGAATTCTTCCTGGGCCACCGACACCAGTTGCATAATAAAGAGCAATAAACAAAGGATTACCTTCTTAATTGTAGTCATGGTGGCATTAATAAGACAACATCATGCTTGAAAATGTTGCAACCTTAAGCATTTAACTAAAATACGTTCCTTTCCTAATAAATCAATAATGTATGAATGTGCTTCCTGCATGTACCTTTGCAGCCATGAACATTGCAGCACTCTATGACAAGGCTTTAGCCTTTGAAAACTTAAGTATAGAAGAGGGAATCTATTTATTTGAGCAGGCGCCACTTACCGATTTAATGTTTGTTGCAGATGAATTAAGAAAAAAGCAAGTGCCGCATGGTAAAGTAACCTGGCAGATTGATAGAAACGTAAATACGACCAACGTTTGCATAGCCAATTGTAAGTTTTGCAATTTTTACCGCATACCCGGCCACCCGGAAGCCTATATAACTGAAATGCCTGCATACAGGCAAAAAATTACAGAAACAATTAAGTACGGCGGCGACCAGTTGCTCCTGCAAGGTGGTCATCACCCGGCATTAGGACTGGAGTTTTATACTACTACTTTCAGGCAGATCAAAAGTGAATTCCCAACCATTAAATTGCATACACTGGGGCCACCTGAAGTGGCGCATATCTGCAAGCTCGAAAAAATGAGTCATCATGATGTGTTGAAAGCGCTTAAAGAAGCTGGAATGGATTCTTTACCAGGCGCCGGAGCTGAAATTTTGGTTGACCGTGTTAGAAGACTCATTTCAAAAGGAAAATGCGGTGCTGATGAATGGTTGGCCATTATGCACGAAGCACACAAATTAGGTATTACCACTTCTGCTACCATGATGTTTGGTCATGTGGAAACAATAAGAGAACGATTTGAACACCTGGTTAAGATCCGCGAAGTACAGGCAAAAAAACCTGCTGATGCAAAAGGATTCTTGGCTTTCATTCCCTGGACCTTCCAGGATGTAGATACGTTATTGACAAAAATTCGCGGCGTACAAAATTTAACCACGCCGGAAGAATATATCCGCATGATCGCCATCAGCCGTATTATGTTACCTAATGTAAAAAACATCCAGGCTTCCTGGCTAACGGTGGGCAAACAAACTGCGCAAATTTGTCTGCATTCCGGAGCTAACGATTTTGGTTCCATCATGATCGAGGAAAACGTGGTAAGTGCCGCCGGTGCACCTCACCGCTTTACTTATAAAACAATACAGGATGCGATTAGGGAAGCCGGCTTTGAGCCACAATTGCGCAACCAGCAATACGAATGGCGCCAAATTCCACAAACAATTGAAGAACAAGTAGTGAATTATTAATACTTCTTTTTATAAAAATTATTTCTTCTTCTAAAGGCCCTTTTAACTGGCCTTAAATGTGCATATTCTTTTTTTGGCCGGCGCAGTCTATTGCGGAAATAAGTTGAGGACCGGACTAAGAGGAATAATTTATGAAGCTATCATTTCATGGTGCGGCCCGTACTGTTACCGGCACCAAGCATTTGTTATCGTTAAACACTGGAACAAAAATCTTATTTGACTGCGGCCTCTTCCAGGGACTTGGCGCCCAGACCGATGAACTGAATGAAACATTTGGTTTTAATGCTGCAGAAATATCTTATGTATTGCTTTCGCATGCGCATATTGATCATTCAGGTTT
>JAKFCI010000275.1:0-4490 GCA_036676725.1 Chitinophagaceae bacterium | reverse complement strand
GATCGTGCCTCCTTCGATCGTTCTAATGCAGAAGAACTGGAAGGAGAATTGAAAAAAGCAAAACTGGTAGCCAGCAATAAATTCCCGGGTGATATAGTTGGACTCAATTCTAAAGTAATCATCCGCGACGAAGGCGCAGGTAATGTAATGGAACTGGTATTGGTAACGCCGGGTAAAGCCGATATCAAACAAAGAAAGATCTCTGTGCTTTCACCGATTGGTACTGCACTTATTGGTTTTAGAAAAGGCCAGCAAGTACAATGGACTGTTCCTGCCGGTAAAAAAGTGTTTACCATCATGGATGTTGTGCACCTGTAAAAATTTGATTCAATTCTTTAAACTTTATTATGACCGCAATTTTAATAACTACATTGATCTTGTTGCCTGCCCTGCATTATAGGGCAGGAATTGATCAAATATTATAACCACCCCTATGAAATAATTTCATTACAACCTGTTCAATTCTTCCGGCCCTGTACGTTGTTTTAAATCAGTCTTTTGACCTTTACTAAATTTATAGCGTAAGGTCAGTCCAAATGTGCGCCACCGTAGGTATTGGTCAAACTCATTTATATTACCACCATAATTTGCAGCCCATCGAAAGCGCCATCCTTTTGTAAGGTCATTTATATTAAACGCCAGTTCAAATTTCTTTTTTGCAAAGGCTTTATTAAAAGCAAGATCTATGCGGTACATAGCTTGCTGGTGGTAAAGGCCCGCTGCTGCCGGACCGCGGTACAAGAAGGTAGCTTCAGTACGAAAATCTCTTGGCAATAAAATCGTATGCGCCGATTGGATGTAATAAAATAACTGCTCGTTCTCTAAGTTTGCCCCGTTCTGGATAGTTGAAAACTTACTGTAAGACAATTGTGCTGTATTCCGGGTATCCCATTTTTTAGCCAGCTTAACAGGAATAATGGCCGATACGCCACCACTGTAACTGTTATTTACGTTGCCTGTTGTATATACTGTTACATTATTTACTGCATCAGGCATGGGCAGTTCTATCATCACATCTTTTGTATACTGGTAAAAGGCCTGCAAAATGTATATCTTCTTAAAGGTTTGGGTTAAATTAAAAAGATCGGTGTATTGAGGCCGCAACTGGGGGTTGCCTACGGTCCATGTGTATGGATCGCGGTACGAACGAAAAGGATTAAGATTGCCGTAATTAGGACGGTTTAGCCTTCGGCTGTAGTTTGCCGTTAGGTTATAATTTTCCGAGACTTTATGCTGTAGAAAAACAGAAGGAAAAAAATCCAGGTATTCCCTTTGGTTCACTTCCCCTGTAGTAATTGATTTGCCGTTAGAAGATGTTTTTTCGGCCCGCAAACCGGCTTGTAGTGAAGTATTCTTGCTTAGCGTACCAGTCCAGTTGATGTAACCTGCATAAATTGATTCTTTATAGTAAAAATGATTCGTACGCAGCGGATCAAGTTCAAGACCGTTATTATTAAAATAAAAACGAAAGTTATTGTCTGATACTACCCTGCTCATTCTTCCGCCCACATCTACCTTATGTTTTTTGTTCAGGGGATGCGTAAAATCAATTTTGCCCGAATAAATATCAAAACCGTTTGGTGTATAAGTATACAAGTTGTCAGTTGTTTTTACACCATCAACAAGCCTTGTAAACGTATTGTAGAAATTGCCTGAACCCTCATTTTTAACCTGTGCAAAATCCAGGTCGGCAGAAAGCGTTGTACCTATTGTATCCAGCTTGCCTGAATAATGAACATTTACAACACCGTTCTTCAACGTATTAGAGTTGTAGTTGTCGGCATTTATAAATTGGCTTGGCGTCTTGGGGTCATTGCCGATCCAGGTATCCGTCAGGAAATCGGAATGTGCTGTGTTGGTAAAATACGAAGCAATAAAACCGATGCTGTGGTTTTCATTAAGTGTAAAATCGGTACCAACGCGGATAGATGGCGGACCACTATTGAACCAATTACTTTCCGCAGTTTGATCAAAATACGTAGTGTTATTGTTGTTGCGAAATACACGGGTAAAAGTTGCTTCGCGACCGCTTCCCCTGCGGTTAAAGTCTGATATAAGAAAAGAATTCCAGCGTCCGCTGCGATGATTGATTGTTACACCGGCACCATACAGGTGTTGTTTAAGATTGGTAGAATAGGTAGTATAAACCGTACCATTTATGCCCTGCAGCACGTTTTTCTTAAACACTATATTAATAATACCTGATGTACCCTCCGCATCATACTTCGAAGAAGGGTTGGTAATAATCTCTATACTCCTGATGTTTTCTGCAGGTGTGCTTTCTAAAAGATTGCGCAGGTCGCGGGCCGATAAATAGGTAAGTCTTCCATCAATCATAACGGTTACGCCACCACGCCCATTCAGTTGTATAGCGCCTTCCGGGTCTACAAACACACCCGGCGATTTAGACAACACTCCATAAGCTGTATTGCCTGCAGCCATCGCCGTACCTTGAACATTGATCACCATGCGGTCGGGCAATTGGGTAATCGTAGGCCGCATAGAAAGTACATCTACATTTTCCAATGCTTTCGATTCACCCTGCACGGTAATGGTACCGGCTGAAAAAGTTGTCGCTGCACTATCAAGTACAAAGGCTTCCGTTTCTTTTTTGGCCAAGCCAATAGCAGTAAGCTGTAACTTGTAATTACCAGGCGCCGGTGCGGTAATTAAAAATAGTCCCAGCGAATCGCTCAGCGTACCTGCAACAGCACGCTTCTCCTGCGGATTCATCAAACTGATATTCACAAAAGAAAGCGGGGCTCCTTTATCATCTACCACTTTCCCGGTTATGGTAGCTTTTTGTGCTACTGACATGGTATATAATAAGACGGCTGATAGCGTCAGTAATAATTTCGGCATATGATTGTATTTAAAAAAAAGCTTTTATGTTGACCCAATAAAGATTGCGAATCTCTTCGTAGATAATAAACCGTTCATCCTTTATTGAAGATCAAGCGTAAGTTTTTGATGAACGGTTGGTGGTAAGAAGGCGAATACCTTTCCTGCTACCTTACTGAAGAATTAAAAGAATACTGAAATTATTTTTGAATTTCCTTTCTAAATAATATTTTAGTCCCCATGAAATTGAGACCGTACCTAACTGCTCTTGCCTTTGCTTTATTTAGTCTTTCGTCTTCAAATGTATTTAGCCAGGAAAGCCTGGACCCGGTTACCGAGTATTACAATAAATTAAAAGAATCAAAAGCAAGAGGTGGAGAAGAAACTGCTTTTATGAGTGTGGGCAGCGACATGCTTTATGCACTGGAATACTTTGAAGCAAAAAAATACGACAACGCAGTTTATAGTTTTAGAGCAATTTTATTAAGAGAACCGGAAAATGCTTATGCCAACTTTCTTTTTGGAGTAAGCCTTGCAAAAACAGGTAACGACCGTGAAGCAAAACCTTACCTGGAGAAAGCTGCCAGCCTCATGCCCGAATTAAAAGACATGGCACAAACGCAAATTTCCAAACTGAAAATAGAGAAACAGAAATCTTTGTTCGACGACGAAGAAACCGAAACTAAAGTTGAAACCAAACCTGTTGCGAAACCAAAAGCACCTGCTGCTCCTGTAAAAAAACCATCTGCCGAACCAAAGACAGGTGGCAAATTAGTATTGGGTTCTTATGTATGCGATTACCAGCAATACCAGGGCAATAATGGTTTTGGTCCAGCCTACAAATCTGTATATAAAGGATATTTTGTTTTAAAGGCTGATGGTACTTACCGCTGGCTCGACAACGGTGGTACCGGGAAATATAAATACGATGCTAAAACCGGGAAGATCACCTGGCTTTCAGGTCATTTAAAAACCATAGCGCCTAATTCTACCATTTTTCTTGACGGGCAAAAAGTTGCTTCCATTAAATTAAAGTTCAACGATAGCTATACCTGGGGATGTGGATGCAACAAGTAAGCTTTTTTAAAAAGATTTATTTGCCTGCTGCTCTAAATAATTGATTTAGGTAAGAAATATTTCGCACCATTTGAAACGTGCACGCTATTAACCTGCATGCTCATACGCCGTTTTGATCCATTCGATTACTTCCTGGTCAATGTCCTTTACGTCGGTAATATTTATTTTATGCGAACACATGGCGTTGGCTGCATTGATGCCTTCCAGTTTTCCTTTGGGTGCTTGTCCTTTTAAGTTGATGCCGATTTCAAAACGGGTTTTTGTTGCCGGTTGCAGTATGGCAAATTGTTTCTTCCGGCGCAAACTGACGTAGGCATTTTTAGGTGCAATTTCTATGTCGTCTCCAAACTTTTGTATTTCGCTCATGAGCTGGTTGTAGATCGGTTTCAAATGTTCTTTGCCTGCATATTGTTTGTCAACCAGGTCGTTTGTGTTTTCTGCGGAACCTGCATCAGAGCCTTTTGCCTTGTGTGCCACGAGGTTGGCAAAACCATGCGTCAGGCCATGTTTTTCTTTTAAAAAGTTTACGATCTCGCCATGTTTCTGGAAAGATTCCTTTTGTACCAGTTCTG
>JAKFCI010000274.1:0-4377 GCA_036676725.1 Chitinophagaceae bacterium | reverse complement strand
TCGGCCAGGAAAGCCGCCAGCGGCTGATCGATATCGCGCGCCCGCTGCGCCAGTCGATCTTCCAAATCCTGGTGATGGTCCCAGCCACCGGCCCAGACCTGAATGAACCGCACGCCGCGCTCCACCAACCGCCGCGCGATGAGCAACTGATTGCCTTGCGGCGTTCGCCCATAAGCCTCACGCATCGCAGCCGGTTCCTTGTTGATGTCGAAGGCATCGGTCGCCTCCGTCTGCATCTTGAAAGCCATTTCGTACGAGGCCAGGCGCGCTTCGAGCTGCGCCTCCTTTTGCAGCCGCTCGCTGTGTAATTCGTTGAGCTGATGCACCAGGTCGAGCTGACGCCGCTGTTCAGCCAGCACCGTGTATTGATTGCGAATGTTCCGGATCAATTGGTCCGGGCTGGTCACCCGCGTATTGATGCTCACCCCCTGGTACACGCCCGGGAGAAACGATGCCTGCCAGTTGGACGCGCCGCCCGGAGGCGTGCCGCCGGGCCGCAAGGAGATGAAGCCGGGAATGTTCTCATTGGCACTGCCCAATCCATAAAGCACCGCCAATGCTGTTTCGTTGAGCGCCTGTTACCGATGCGAGTACATTGTATTCCTGGCGCCATCTTAAAACCCCAATTAAAGCCATTACCAAAGCTTCTTTATACTTGACAATATTTTCGGGGGGTACAACTACTTCTATATTGCTTGAAGCCAATTCCTCTGACAGCCTGCTAATTAAAAACGTATTAAATGCACCACCACCTGTAACTAGTAACTTTTGTTTGGAATTTAATTCGCCGCTATTTGCATTTTCAAAACCAGCAGCGGCTATTTTTATTTGCTGCACAATGTGTTCAACATAAGTTCGCATTGCGTCGTGCACATCAATTTCAAAAGATTCAACCAAAGGGAAAACTGAATCGGTTCCAAAATCATTGGCCAAAGATTTTGGATAGGGCATTTTGTAATAACCCAGGTTATTTAAAACAGAAAGCATTTCTTCATTTACATTACCATCAGCTGCCATAGCACCATTTTCATCAAATTCTTTTCCTTTTTTGTTAGCTAATAAATTTAAAACCCTGTTTGCAGGGCAAACATCAAAAGCAATAAATTCTTCATTTTTCTTAAAGGAAATATTTGCTATGCCGCCAAGATTTAAAAACATATTATAATCTTTCCAGAGCAACTTTTCGCCAATAGGTACTATTGGAGCACCTTGACCGCCAAAAGCAACATCTAATGCACGCAAATCGCTTACCACCGACAAACCTGTTAGCGCTGCTATAGCTGCACCATCTCCTAATTGGGCGGTCATTTTTTGTTGTGGCATGTGAAAGGTTGTATGACCATGAGAAGCAATCAATCCCACTTTGTAATGCAGGCCTTTTTCTTCAATGAACCGGTTAATTTCTTTTCCTAAAAAGTGTCCATATTCTGCATGCAGCAACTGGTATTCCAACCCACTTAACTGAATTGCATTTTTTAATTTTTTGATCCATTCATCTGAATAGGCATAACAATCTGCTTCTAAAATTTCAAAACTCCACTCACCATTATTCTCCAGGAGTTCTGTATAAACTATATCCAGTCCGTCTAAGGAACTGCCACTCATTAATCCAATTACTTTATAGACCATGTGTAAATATTTCTGAAATCTGATTCCAGATTTCTAATTTTGGCGAAGGTAGAAATTCAAAGCCATGGTTATAAATCTTAGTAAAGAACATTCCTTAGTAAATAATTGGATAGCGGAGCTACGTGATGTAGAAATTCAAAAAGACCGTATGCGTTTTCGTCGCAACCTGGAACGCATAGGCGAAATTGCTGCCTACGAGATCAGTAAAATTTTACCTTACGAGGAAGTGGAAGTTCAAACACCCATGGGCATTGCCTTATCTAAAATGATGACCGAGCAACCTGTACTGGCAACAATTCTGCGTGCAGGTTTACCGCTTCACCAGGGCCTGCTCAATTATTTTGACAAAGCAGATGCTGCATTTATTTCTGCTTACCGCAAACACGATAAAAACGGCTCGTTCGAAATCAGTCTTGAATATTTTTCTTCCCCCGAATTAGAAGGCCGCATTGTAATTGTTTCCGATCCCATGTTGGCCACCGGTGCTTCTCTGGTAAAAACCATTCAATACATGCGGGAAGAAGGTGAACCAAAAGAAATACATATCGTTGCTGCTATTGCCTGTACGGTTGGTATTGAATATGTGCGGCGGAATGTTCCAAAAGCAACTATTTGGTGCGGGGGCATTGATGATGAACTAACAGCTAAAGGCTACATTGTACCTGGCCTTGGTGATGCGGGAGATCTTGCATTTGGAGTAAAAATTCAATCTTAACGGCTTTTTATTGGTCTGAAGCAGCAAAGATTGTAATTTCCACGTCTAACTGTCGTGAGAATGAAAACGATTCTATTTTCCTTTCTGCTTCTTGCTTTTACTTTCAACGTAAAAGCACAGGATCCTAATTTTTCGCAATTTTTTGCTTCGCCGCTCACCTTAAATCCTGCATTAACCGGGAAGTTTGATGGTAGTTACAGGGTTGCAGGAAATTACAGGAACCAGTGGCCTACAATCAATAATGCCTTCACTACGTATACAGCTTCATTTGACGTGGGAATTCTAAAAAATAAAATACCCGAAATTGATCAATTCGGAGTGGGTGTCATGGGCTTTTCTGACAAAAGCGGCAATGGCGTGTTGCAAAATAATTACGCTGCACTTTCTATCGCATATCATAAAGGAATGGACGAAGATGGCTATCACCAGTTGGGCGTTGGTTTCCAGGGAACTTATTTAAATAAGCGTTTAGATGTTAGCAATCTTAAGCTGGAAGATATGTTACAGTCCGACGGATTTACAGGCATTACCAGCGAAAGTTTTACCCAACAACAAATGAGTGTTAGTTATTTTGATGCGAATGCAGGCATATTTTATAATGGTACGACCGACGGAATAAATAATTTTTATGCAGGCGCTTCGGTCTATCACTTAAACAGGCATAAAGAAACTTATTTAGAAGGAGAGTATCTTTTAGAACCTCGTGTTACTTTACAATTTGGTGGCCGCATACCAGTGGGCGATCTCAATTCTATTCATTTCAGTGGTAACCACAGCAGGCAGGCAGGTGCAAAAAATACAGTTATCGGTGGCGCCTATGCGCTAAACGTAAATGCCGATGAAATGAACCCTACAAACTTATACCTCGGCACGTGGTACCGTTTTGGCGATGCGCTTATACCATATGTTGGTTTAGAGTGGGGCGAATTTCGTTTGGGCGCATCTTACGATGTCAATACTTCTCAACTAAAGCCTGCATCTAATATGCGTGGGGGTTCTGAGTTTTCGTTGATCTATACCCGTGCGCCACGAGATCCGAATGCTAAAAAATTAAACTGCCCTAAGTTCTAATTCAATACAAATTTAAATACCGGCATTAGTTTTTCATGGCATCGTCCCTTGCGTCGCAATCCTTTCATCTGCAAAATAAAAGGCATCATCGTAACCAACCCGGTACTTTACAATTTATTCAATACCAAAGGCAACAACAGCCAGCAAAACAACGTGATGAGAATAACAGAAATAATATTCATCACGAATCCCACTTTTGTCATGTCTTTTAATTTAATGTAGCCACTGGAAAATGCAATTGCATTTGGTGGTGTACCCATGGGCATCATTCCGGCGCAACTGGCAGCCAGCGTCATTGGTATGCCCAGCATCAATGGATGCATGTTTACGGCTTCAGCAAGCGAACTAACAACAGGGGCAAAAACAATTACCTGCGCCACATTGCTCATCACTTCGCTTACAAATAAAGAGATCACGGTAACCAAAAAAATCAGCATTAATTCATTCATGGCAAATTGGGCAAACCATTCACCCAGGTCTTGTATTACACCCACTTTTTCTAACGCCGAAGCCAGTGCAATACCACCACCAAATAGCAACAAAATACCCCAGGCCATATTTTTTGTGTCCTTCCACTCCAGCAAGCCTGTACCTTTTTCTCCCGATGGAAAAATAAATAATGCGATCGCACCCATTAGGGCGATCATATTGTCATCCAGCTTAAATAAACCAATTTTATTTACCAGGTCTTTTGTAATCCATAATGCAGCGGTACAAATAAAAATGATGAGAATTCTTTTTTCGGCAACAGACATTTTGCCTAAACCATTCACCTCGTTCCTGATCATGGCCTTGGTGCCTTCATCGGCTTTCATGCCGTTGGGATACAACCATTTTACCATCACGAAATAAAAGGTAAGCAGCAATATAATTGCCAATGGCATACAGATCATCATCCAGTCAATAAAAGCTATATTATAATTATATTTTTTACTGATAAATGCGGCATAGGCAACATTAGG
>JAKFCI010000273.1:0-7398 GCA_036676725.1 Chitinophagaceae bacterium | reverse complement strand
TAAATAAATAATTTCCATTCGCTCTTAGAGTAGGAATTACTTTTTCGCCCTTACAAATTGAAGCAACAAGTTGCACATCAAAATCAGGATTTGAATACCTTATAACTTTAACAGTATCCGAAGTAGAACAATTTTGATCCGATACTTGAACATGATAAATGCCAGGGGAACTTATCGTAATTGTTTGCGTATTCATTCCATTTTGCCATAAAAAATTTCTTCCTGTATTACCCGCATCTAAAATAATACTACCGCCTTCGCAAATGCCTGTTTCTGCTGGCAAACTAACAATCGGATTTGCTTTATTTTCTACAATAAAACTGTCACGTATTTTACAGCCAGAAGTATTAGATTCAACCCAATAAAATCCTGATTTATAAATAATTATAGAATCTGTTGTTTCACCTGTGTTCCATAAAAAACTATTTCCATTATTGTTTATACCAATCTTAATTTGTTTTCCTTCACATAGATTAAAGGTTTGAGTTGGTTTAGGAAACGAAAAGAGATTACAATCGGGATTTATATTTTTAATTGTTGCGGATCCATGTAAAGTTGCATCCCATTGTGCATTTCCTTGTTTGTTCTTTAAATCATTAAAACTATAATAGGCAATAAGTCCTGGAATGGATTGCGGGGATGGCAATTTTTCAAACATATTGTTTTGAATCTCGGATTGTGATCTTGCAATTTTCCAAATCTTTACTTCATTTATATAACCAATAAAATTTTCCTGGGTAATTTGACCAAAATAAAGTCCAATCTGGGTTTGCCAGTCATTTTGAATCAAGTTACCACTTGCAGCTACTTCGCTCAATAAATACCCATTCCTATAAAACTTTAACAAACTTCCATCGTAAACCATTGCAATATGGTAGGTTGTATTTAATTGTATCGGGCAAATAACAGGTGTTTTAAAGTATCCATTAGATGTTGTAATTTCAGCAGAACTTGGTCGCAATAGGTAATTGCAATCATTGTAATCTTCATGTTTGGAAACCACATCACCTTGAAATACATCAGCGCCTGACCAAGGTGCAGTTCTATTAATGATGGCTTCTACTGTAATTTTATTCCCGGAAATATCAAGATCACCAATTCTAACAAAAGAAGGTTGATTGAGCAATTGTAAATTTTCAGAACATATATTACTTTGAGAATTCGATGAAAAAAAGAATCCTATCAAATAAATAAGGAATAAAAATTTAAGTTTCATTTTTAACGTATGGAATTAGCATTTTGAAGAAAGCGCAAAGATTTTTGCCTTTCCTGGTAAAACCCATCTAACCTAATTGAAAGTATTTTAAAAATGAAGCATTCTTATTTTTTTTAAAAAAAGCAATAAGGCATCTTGTTTTTCTTTATCAAACTTGTAACTGATTTGCTCTTGGTAATAAATATGGAGATCATTTTTTACAATAGATTGATTTTCCCCAATCACCTCCTCTAAATGCTGAAAGCCCAATCCATTCGCTTCGTTAAATTCATTAATAAATTCTTGCGGTAATTTTTTATTGCTAACCCAGGCGGCAAAAACAAATGGAAGACCGGTGTGGTCTTTCCAGGCTTCGCCTAAATCGTATATATAGGTTGAATATTGACGTTGCGCTAAAGCCCGGTCACCGATAACCAAGCCTGCAGTTGTTCCATTAATTTGCGACCGAAAATCTTCACCACTTGCATCAATTAATTCGGCATTGCTTTTCCAATATTCTTTCAATAAAACTTTTGCCAGCATTACAGATGTTCGTGATTGATAATCAAGAAAAACCTTTTCCACTTTTTCAATAGGCACTTCACTAAATATACAAACCGAAGCCACCGGTCCGTTACAACCAATACAATAATCAGTAATAATATGGCTTTCAGCTAATTTAGGAATTACGGCAACCGGTATCAAACCAACATCCGCTGTGCCATCCATAATCATTTGGGCAACATTGGCAGGGTAATCTTCTAATAATTCTATTTCATTAAATACAGCACTTCGTTTAATTCCGTAAAGCAAAGGCTTGGTGTTTAAGTAGTTCACTGCGGCCACCCTAATCTTCTTCAAATGATCTAATTTTGGCGGCAAAGATAGAGACAGTTTGTAGTTTATGGTTTGCAGTTTACAATGGTAACCATCTACTATTCACTAATCACCTATTTTACCACACTAATATGGAACTTAACTCCCTTACTGCTATATCTGCTGTTGACGGTCGCTACCGCAAACAAGTGCAACAACTGGATGAATATTTTTCTGAATTTGCCTTGATGAAATACCGGGTGGTGGTAGAAATTGAATACCTTTTTTTCTTAGCAAGTAAAAAGTTTTTTAAACTATCCCCAAAAACGGTAAAACACTTAACAGCAGTAAAGGCAAATTTTAGCCTGGAAAATGCACAAAGAATTAAAGACATCGAGGCTACAACAAACCACGATGTAAAAGCTGTTGAATATTTTTTAAAGGAAGAATTAGAAAAAGCAGATGGCGTTGAAGCTAAAGAATGGGTACATTTTGGTTTGACCTCGCAGGATATCAATAATACAGCCATTCCATTATCATGGATGCATGCACTGGAATTTGAATACCTGCCTTCCATGTTAAACCTGAATACCCAATTCAGGTTGTTGGCAACCGATTGGCAAGACATTCCAATGTTGGCCCGTACGCATGGGCAACCTGCATCTCCTACAATGCTGGGAAAAGAAATTATGGTTTTTGTTGAACGGGTGCAAAACCAAATCGACCAATTGATCAATATTCCTTTTTCTGCAAAGTTTGGTGGCGCAACCGGCAATTTTAATGCACATCATATTGCTTTTCCAAAAACTGACTGGATAAAATTTGCCAATGAATTTGTTGAAAAGAAATTAGGCTTACAACGTTCTCAGTTCACTACGCAGATTGAACATTACGATAATTTGGCAGCGCACTTTGATGCCATAAAACGAATCAACAATATCTTAATTGATTTATGCCGGGATATTTGGACTTATGTTTCCATGGATTATTTTAAGCAGAAAGTAAAAAAAGGAGAAGTAGGTTCATCAGCCATGCCGCATAAAGTAAATCCCATTGATTTTGAAAATGCCGAAGGCAACCTGGGTATTGCAAATGCTTTATTCGAGCACCTTTCCGCTAAACTCCCGATTTCGCGTTTGCAAAGAGACTTAACTGATTCAACTGTATTACGTAATATAGGTTCACCTGTGGCACATACCATGCTTGCGATTCGTTCAATTGAAAAAGGACTGGGTAAACTGGTTTTAAATGAAGCCAAAATGCAGCAGGACCTTGACGATAATTGGGCCGTTGTGGCTGAAGCCATACAAACAATCTTGCGCCGTGAAAAATATCCAAATCCTTACGAAGCTTTAAAAGACCTTACCCGTGGCAACCATAAAATTGACAAAGCGGCAATACATAATTTTATAGACTCTTTAAAAATCAATGCAACACTGAAAAAAGAACTGAAGAAAATTGCTCCGCATAACTATACAGGCATACACCCGGTATATTGATTACAACTAGCCTTTATAGTTAATCGCAATTACTTATGCACTTCTGATGTAAAATGAAATTCGATTTCAGGATTGTTGGTGCGTTCAGTATTTAAAAACCATTCGCTCTGCGCCAGGTAAACCAGGTGACCATCTTTATCTTCTGCAACGTTTGCATGTTTAAAACGAATAAATTCTTCCAGTTTTTTGGGGTCCTTACTGGTGATCCAGCAAGCTTTAAAAAAAGGCATCGCGTTAAATACAACCGATGCACCATACTCATGTAACAAGCGGTATTGAATTACTTCAAATTGTAATTCGCCCACGCAACCAATTATCTTTTTATTACCGCCAAACTGCGTAAACAATTGCGCTACACCTTCATCAGTTAACTGAAGCAAACCCTTTTCCAATTGCTTTGTTTTCATCGGGTCTTTGTTCACTACTTCTTTAAATATTTCAGGCGAAAAGGTTGGTATGCCTGTAAAGTAAAATTCTTCGCCTTCAGTTAATGTATCACCTATTTTAAAGGTACCAGTATCAAATAAACCTACCACGTCTCCGGGATAAGCATCATCAACAACGCTTTTATCACGGGCTAAAAAAGAATAGGGATTTGAAAAACGAACATCTTTATCTAAACGAACGTGGTGAAAATATTTATTACGCTCAAAATGCCCGGAGCATACTCTTAAAAAAGCGATCCTGTCGCGGTGTTTCGGGTCAAGGTTTGCATGAATTTTAAAAATAAACCCGCTGAATTTATCTTCATCTACAGCTACAATTCTTGTATTAGTTTCCCTGTCTTTTGGAGTTGGCGCTATCCTAATGAAAGTATCAAGCATTTCCTTTACACCAAAATTGTTTATAGCGCTTCCAAAAAAAACGGGTGCTACATCTCCGGCCAAATAAGTAGTAACATCCAGTTCACCATATACACCATCAATGAGTTCAACATCTTCCCTTAGTGTGGTGGCATCCCTTTCACCCACTTTTTCATCCAGCAACGAAACAGAAAGATCTGAAATAGAAATGGTGTCTTCGTCCATTGCTTTTGTATTGGCAGTAAAAAGCCTGATGCTTTTTTTATCAAGATCATAAACACCTTTAAAATCCTTACCGTTATTTATTGGCCAGGTCATGGGGTGTAAAGAAATGGATAGTTCTTTTTCTATCTCCTCCAGCAGGTCAAAACGGTTCTTTCCATCACGGTCCATCTTATTTATAAAAACAATTACCGGCGTTTTACGCATACGGCAAACCTGCATCAATCGCCTTGTTTGGTCTTCCACCCCATTCACACTATCAACCACCAAAATAACCGAATCAACAGCCGTTAGTGTTCGGTAAGTATCTTCCGCAAAATCTTTGTGTCCCGGCGTATCCAGTAAATTAATAAGCGTACCATCGTATTCAAAGCTCATTACCGAAGTAGCAACCGAAATTCCTCTCTGGCGCTCTATCTCCATAAAGTCAGATGTAGCCGCTTTTTTAATTTTGTTACTTTTCACTGCACCCGCCACCTGAATAGCACCACCAAAAAGCAAAAACTTTTCGGTAAGCGTTGTTTTCCCCGCATCGGGGTGAGAAATAATGGCAAACGTTCTTCTTCGTTTGATCTCGTTATTGTACTTCATTTATTTGGTAACCAGCGGCAACAATCCTAATCATCGTCTGTTGCGTCGCACTCTTTATCGTTTGGTAATTCTGCCCGGCATTAAAAACAGGCAGCTTTTGCGGTTGCAAAGGTAGGCGCAGCGCATCAATTAAGTTTTAAATCTTAAACTCAAGTGTAGAACTTTAAATGTTAAAAGCTATAACATTAATGCATTAGTTTCCACATACATATATATCATTACCCTTTTTGATACCCATTTTCCTCAGAAGATCTAACCTCAAAGGCTGATTAAAAAAGGCATCATTTTTATACTATACAAGGAAAGTTGTGGTATGGAAAATAACAGGAGAAGAGATGGCAGAAATGAGCACAACGTGAATGAAAGAACAAACAACCGGGAAGAAAGAAACGCCTTACCTAAAGAATTTGAGGGAATGAATTTTGAGCAGCAAAGAGGCAGCTACAAAAACAGTGATGGTGGTGGTTGCGCAGAAGAAGAACTACGAAAGGATAAAAAAGAGCGGAGAGATGATTACTAGGTGATGTTTAGCTAAACACCGTGTTAATGAAATGTGTTTGAAACGTATGTGTTTATGAATGCCGTTGAGAGGTGCAATTTCACTTGTAAAGATGCCTGGTTTTTAAGATCAGGCATCTTTTTTTATGTCCCTCCAATTTGGGTCACACGATAAATCCTACATTACAAGCCAAAAAAAAATCCCGCTAAAAAGCGGGATCAAATATGATTAGTATAACTTTTATCGAAGATCAACTACTTCAACACCTGGGTATTTTTTCTTATCAAAAGCAAAATTTGCATCTGCTACAGTTGAACCCGGCTTAAAAGTATTAATGGTGTAACTATAGCGGTTACCACTTTTTTCCAAAATCTTAGCGCTGTAAAATGTCTTAGTTGCTTTGTCAATCCATACATACACTTTATGGTATGGACGATTTTTATTAGTTGGTGTTAACTCAATTTCCTGAAGTGTTTTACCAGCTTCCTTTTTTTCACCATTCAATTTATAAAGGAAATCTTTATCATAAAAATTAGTAAATAATCGCTGTGGTGTAAGTTCACCGCTTGCAGCATCTACGTCCTTTACTGTTACCTCGTTAGCTGCTTTATCGTAATTCCAGTTCGTGCGACCATCAGAAAAGATCTCCATTCCTGGAATACTAACACGATACTTATTCGCCTTCATTGTAACCGTACCTTTTTTGGTAGATAAAGCCTTGCCTTGGGCATTTTCTATTTTATAGGTAAATGTAGCCTGGGGCGATTTGTAAGTTTTGAACTTTGAACTCACTGCATCTAAAACTTTTTTCGCAGCCGGGTCATTATTAACAGGATTGCTGGATGAAACTTTTTGAGCACCGGCAAAAACTACCGATGAAACTGCAACTAATAGGGTAAAAATTTTTTTCATTTGTCTCTTGATTTTAAATCATAAAATCGGCGCGAAGATAGCCGTTATACCAGCTATTAGACAAGCATTATACCGTATGTTTAAAACAAAATGTTTCTTAACAAGACACTAACTTAAACTTTGTAAGTACTCTAAAAGTTCTGCCTCTGTTTTAATGATCACATCCCTGGCTTTTGAGCCCTGGTTTTTACCAACAACACCTGCGGCTTCCAATTGATCCATCAACCGGCCTGCCCTGTTATAACCAAGTTTCATCCTGCGTTGTAATAAAGACGTAGAACCAACCTGGTTTTGAACGATCAAACGGGCGGCATCTTCAAAAAGCGGGTCTCTATCGGTAGCATCAAAATCACCGTTCTTTTCCAATTCTTTTTCGTCGATATATTCCGGCAATAAAAATGGCTGCGGGTATCCTCTCTGGTCAGCAATAAATTCAACTATTCTTTCTACTTCAGGGGTATCTACAAAAGCGCATTGCAATCTTACAATTTCACCATTATACGATATCAGCATATCGCCTTTCCCAATCAATTGCTCTGCACCGCCGGCATCCAAAATGGTGCGTGAATCAATTTTTGATGATACTTTAAATGCTATACGTGCAGGAAAGTTTGCCTTAATGGTACCTGTAATAATATTTACCGAAGGTCGTTGCGTAGCAATGATCAAATGGATACCAATAGCCCGCGCCAACTGCGCCAAACGTGCAATGGGCATTTCAACCTCTTTACCAGCAGTCATGATCAGGTCTGCAAATTCGTCAACTACTAATACAATAAATGGCAGGTATTGATGCCCTTTTTGCGGGTTCAATTTCCGTTTCGTAAACTTTTCATTGTATTCTTTAATATTCCTTGCGCC
>JAKFCI010000272.1:0-5058 GCA_036676725.1 Chitinophagaceae bacterium | reverse complement strand
GGAATAGAGATGATCTCCATATTATCATGTGGATGTTTTCCAAAACCCATTCCACCTGCTACGGTATCATCATTTAGTACGCGTAATGTTCCAAAATGCATCCGGGATGGATCGTGGTAACCTGCAAACGAAAAGGTATGCCATGAATTTAGCCAACCATGATCTGCATGACCACGGGTAGCGGCTTTATGAAGAACTGATTTCATAATATATATTTTACGATTAAATTAAAAAGGTAGGGCAAAGAATATTACTTGTTTTAAAACAAGACAATAAGCTTTCATAAGTGGGTCCAGGATTAAGCGGCCACTTTTTCTTCCACTATTTTTTCAGCCAACCATAAATATTCGTTGATAAAAACATCAATGCTCTTTTTAAATCCTGCATCTAAAAGGTTTCCCTTTTCATCAAACTTTTTATCAACATTAGGCGTAATCAGCATATAGGGTGATCCAACTCCAAATAATGCAAAGACAAATTGCTGCAATTGCATAGCTGCACGCATGCCGCCCATTGCGCCCGGCGAAGCTGTAACTAGTCCAAAAGCTTTCCTTTGTTGCTTTGGAAAATGATCGAATAAATTTTGCATGGCAGGGGAGTAACTGCCATTGTATTCTGGGGTAACGATAATATAGGCATCTGCAGCAAACATGCGTTCTGCTAATTGTTTATGTTCGGCAGGTGCTGCATCCGCCGATGTAAAAACAGATTGTATATGTGGTAATACATGATCACGCAAATCAACCAAACCAATTTCGTGGTCGGTTGACTCGCTTAAAACCTTTTCCAGGTGCAAAGCTACCCGGTGGGTAAGACTATTTTCTCTTGGGCTTCCTGATATTATTTCTATTCTCATTTTCAATGTTTAAAGTGTAAAGATACTAAATCAATGTTTAAACATCAAATTTAAAGCCACGATCATTTGCCTGTCAATCTGCCACTATAAACTTTCGTTATTAAGATCAACGGGTTGCCGGTTCTTGCGCAATTTCATGTTAATCAGTTCAACAACAAGACTAAAGGCGATAGCTGTGTAGATGTAGGCTTTATTAATTTCCTGGTGGAAGCCTTCCGCTACCAGCATCATTCCAATCATAATTAAAAAGGAAAGTGCCAATATTTGAAGAGTTGGATGCTTGTTAATAAAGCGGCTGATCACGCCGGAGAATAACATCATGATGATCATGGAAATAATAACTGCTGCAATCATGATCCAGACATTATCAACCAAACCAATAGCAGTCAGGATAGAATCAAAAGAAAATACAGCATCAACCATTACAATTTGCAAAATGACGGCCGTAAATGCGGAGGGAGAAATTTTCACATTTGGTTCCTTAGCAATTTCTAATTTCTGGTGAATTTCCAATGTGCTTTTAAAGATCAAAAAGATACCTCCAACAAAGAGAATTAGGTCTTTCCAGCTGATGCCCAATGCAACGCCATCGTTTTTAATAAACCCAATGGTAAATAGTGGATTTGTTAATTGAATGATCCATGTGATGCCAAAAAGCAAAACAACGCGAAAAACCATAGCCAGTAATAAACCGATTGTTCTTGCCTTGGGCTGTTGCGATTCTGGTAGTTTGTTGGAAACGATGGAAATAAAAATAATGTTATCTACTCCAAGAATAATCTCTAAGATAGTTAAGGTAAGTAACGCTGTTATAACACCTGGATCTAAGAAGTTCGGAAGTTCTGCTAATAGTATCATGCCCTTTTGTTTACTGTTTTATTAATTTTCAATAGTTTCATGCCTGTTTTAAACTCAACTTTCAAACATTCCACCTTTGTTTATGTTTAACCGGCGCAAATTTATTCAAACTTCTGCTTTAAGTTCTTTAACTATTTTTTTAAACCGGGTAAATGCCGCTTCATTTGAAGAAATCACAACGAAAAACAATCCAATTGTGCTTTCTACATGGGCACCAAATGTAAAAGCCAATGCAGAAGCATGGAAAATATTAGGCCAGGGTGGTAAATCAATAGATGCTGTTGAAGCTGGCGTGCAGATCCCGGAGGCGGACCCAAAAGATCAAAGTGTTGGCTATGGCGGCTTACCGGACAGGGATGGGAAAGTAACGCTTGATGCTTGCATTATGGACGAAAAAGGAAATTGTGGTGCCGTAATGTTTTTAGAAGGGATAATGCACCCCATAAAAGTTGCCCGTTTAGTGATGGATAAAACACCGCATGTACAACTTGTGGGTGAAGGAGCGTTACAATTCGCACTTGCAAATGGCTTTAAAATTGAAAACTTGCTTACACCAGAAAGTGAAAAAGCATGGAAAAAGTGGTTAAAAAATGCAAAGTATGACCCAATGACCATCCCAAAACTTTTGGAGGAAAAAACAAAAAAAGATGAACGCGGACAAGAAAACAACCACGATACTATTGGAATGATAGCCATGGATGCAGCCGGACAAATAAGTGGTGCGTGTACTACGAGTGGTATGGCGTATAAAATGCGTGGACGCGTTGGCGATAGTCCGATTATTGGTGCAGGATTGTATGTTGATAACGAAGTTGGTGCTGCAACATCAACTGGAGTAGGAGAAGAGGTAGTTCGCATTTGTGGCTCACACACAGTTACCGAATTAATGCGGCAAGGTTATAAGCCCGGAGAAGCCTGCAAAAAAGCAGTGCAACGAATCATTAGAATGCGTGGAGAGAAAGCAAAAGAATTACAAATTGGTTTTATTGCCATCAATAAAAAAGGCGCATTTGGCGGTTATTCCATGCAAAAAGGATTTACATACGCAGTGCAAACAAAAAACGGCAGTAAAGTTTATGAAGCAAAAAGTTTGTATTAATGCATTTGAATGAAAATCGGAAGTTAAAACGATCAATCGGACACCTTTAAATCTTAAAACAGTTTGAGCTATATCATTGAAATTGCCACAACGGATTTTATTTCTACAAAATTTGCAGTTGAAGGTGGTGCAGACCGTATAGAATTATGCGCAGCTCTCTCTGATGGAGGCACAACGCCATCTTTTGGTACAATAAAAAAGTGTCGCGAAAGTTTCGATGTTCCTTTATTTCCAATCATCCGTTCAAGAAGTGGCGACTTTTTATACAGCGATGAGGAATTTGAATTAATGATGGAGGACATACGCGTAAGTAAATCCTTAGGTTGTGATGGTGTTGTAATTGGTTTATTAAAAAAAGACGGAACGATTGATAAAAAACGAACTGCGAAAATGGTTGAAACAGCATATCCAATGGAGGTTAGTTTCCATCGTGCTTTCGACCGCTGTATTGATCCATTTAAAGCATTAGAAGAATTAATTGAAATTGGTTGTCAGCGCATACTCACATCTGGCCAAAAACCTGCTGCATTAGATGCAATAGAAATGATTAACCAATTAGTAAAAGCTGCAGACGACAGGATTATTATCATGCCTGGAAGTGGTATCCGTAAAGAAAATATTAAAGAGATAGCAGGAAAAACGGGGGCCGTAGAATTTCATTCCTCTTTACGTGGCAAAAGAAAAAGTAAAATGGATTTTATTCATCCTGCATTTTCAGGTAGCGAAGAAAGCTATACAAATCCATATATTGACCCCGAAGAAGTAAAGGCATTGCATAAAGCGCTCCAGGAATAAATAAAAAATTTTACCCTGGTATTATTTAAACTGCTATTGAAAAAAAAAAAATTGGTCATTGTAACTCCGTTGTACAATGACCCATTAAAAATATTGTTCGAAAATCTTATTCTACTTTAGTAAGCTTCACCATATTGGTCGGCAAATGCAAGTGAACCGGCGTGCTACCTGTACTCACAACAACATCATTAGTTTTTAAAAATCCACGTGCTTTTAAAATATCAATCTGGTCGTCAACCATTGCATCAATGCTGCTTTCTTCCTGGTAATAAAAAGCACGAACGCCCCAACTCAAACTTAATTGGTTAACAAGAGAACGCTCTTTGGTAAAAATAAATAATGGAGAACGTGGACGGTAACTGCTTAACATGAAACCAGTATATCCGCTCTGTGTCATTCCTACCAAAGCATCTGCTTTAACATCGCTTGATAGTTTCGACGCATTGTAACAAACTGCATCACTATGAAAGGAAGGAGAATGGGGTTGTGGCTGTAAAGATTCTTCAAGGTCATAACGGTATTCGGTACGCTCAACTTCCATAATGATCTTGCGCATTGTTTCCACAACCAGGTTAGGATGCATACCTGTAGCTGTTTCACCGCTTAGCATTACAGCATCTGTCCCTTCAAGTACAGCATTGGCAACGTCTGTAATCTCGCTACGGTTTGGTTTATTCCGGTCGATCATACTCTCCATCATTTGTGTAGCAACAATTACAGGCTTTGCCCTGTGAATGCATTTACGAATGATCTGTCGTTGGATCAAAGGGATTTGTTCTACTGGCAATTCAACACCAAGATCTCCACGTGCAATCATAATTGCATCCGATTCAACAATGATGTCGCGAATATTATTTACCGCTTCAGGCTTTTCAATTTTGGCAATAATCTTTGTTTTGCTTTTACGCTCCTGCAATTTGTTACGAAGTATAATGATGTCTTTTACACTGCGTACAAATGAAAGCGCAACCCAGTCCAATTCCTGGTCAATAATAAATTCAAGATCTTCAAGATCTTTATCTGTTAAGGCAGGTAAAGAAATTTTTGTATCAGGAAGGTTGATTCCTTTTTTTGAAGAGAGTTTGCCACCTAATAAAACTTCTACCTGTACATCGTTATTCTTCTGTATATTTTTTACACGCACCTCGAGTTTGCCATCATCAATAAGGATAACGTTGCCCAGTTTTACATCGGCATGTAAATTTGGATAAGACACATAAATGCGGTCTTTGGTTCCAATTAATTTTTCATTGGTGAATGTTAAGATGTCTCCCGGAACAACATCAATACCGCCGCCTTCCATTTCACCTACTCTTAACTTCGGTCCCTGCAAATCGCCAAGTATCGAAATATTGTAAGGCTCTTTTTTATTGATCTCGCGGATGTATTCAATCACCTGCGCTTTATCTTCATGCGATCCATGAGAAAAATTGAGGCGAAATACATTCAC
>JAKFCI010000271.1:0-6637 GCA_036676725.1 Chitinophagaceae bacterium | reverse complement strand
GTGGAAGACAGGGAAAGTGAACGCATTAAAGCCTGGGCCGGTGCAAAAGAAAATTATTTGCTAACAGAAACAAAAGGCGTTACAAAGCTTGATGTGGAAATGGATGTAAACGATGAATTTAAAAATATGTTCCAGGAAATGTGGCCAAAAGCTTTGGATAAAGTAAAAAAATTATCTGAAAACAATTAAAAACAAAAACAATGGCAACGCAAATTTTTGTCAATCTTCCTGTAAAGGATCTGAACAAGTCAATGGCGTTTTTTAAAAGCATTGGCTATTCATTTAACCCGCAGTTTACCGATGAAACGGCTGCCTGTTTGGTGATCTCTAATGAAATCTACGCAATGCTCTTAACCCATGAGAAGTTTAAGGAATTCACTACAAAAGAAATAGTTGATGCAACAAAAAGTACCGAAGTGCTGATTGCCTTATCAACTGAAAGCAAAGCTGAAGTAAACGCCATGCTGGATAAAGTTATTAAAGCCGGGGGTAAAGAATTTCGTCAACCAATGGATTATGGATTTATGTTCAGCCGCAGTTTTGAAGACTTGGACGGACATGTTTGGGAAATACTTTGGATGGATCCAAAATCAATCAATCAACCTGCTGAAACAGCAATGGCAAACTCCTAAATTATATTTCATAATTGTAAACTTGTTTTTGATACTTTTATTTGCACATAAGCAGTCATGAAAAATTTAATTATTAATTACAGACCACTAAATACCGATGTAGCAAGTTTGTTCCTGCGCATGATACTTGGTGGTCTGTTTGTTCGGTATGGTTACAATAAATTTATGGACTACGATAAAATGCTTTCCATGTTCACCGATATAATAGGCATTGGAACAAAGCTTTCTCTTGACCTGTTAATTTTTGCTGAAGGATTTTGCGGCCTTTTAGTTTTAATCGGTTGCTTTACCCGGTTATCTGTAATTCCCATATTTATTGCCATGTTCGTGGCTTATTTTATAGCCCATGCCAACGATCCATTTGATGTAAAAACTTTACCACTGGTT
Organism: Chitinophagaceae bacterium; assembly: GCA_036676725.1. Classification (GTDB taxonomy): domain Bacteria; phylum Bacteroidota; class Bacteroidia; order Chitinophagales; family Chitinophagaceae; genus Flavisolibacter. Next base: position 5,618 of record JAKFCI010000271.1, on the reverse strand, counting down.
TATATGTTGTTATCAATTGTCATTTTTGTTTTAGGCAGCGGTAAACATTCAATAGATGGCTTGTTGTTTAGAAAACATCATAATAAAAAGTTTGTTGAAGTCTAAAAATCCAGGTGCAATGATCAAACACTTACAATTTGTTTTTTCATTCCTATAATTCAACTATTTAAAAGGTTTTTTGTTGATAAGTTATTTGTAACAAAAAAATTCGTTCATTTGTTTTCAAATAATTAATTTTTTAAAACCTTAACCATGCCAGATACAACAATGGAGCCTGCAAAAGCAAAAAAAGTGCTTATAATAGAAGATGAAGGTGATATGTGTTTACTGCTGAACATTTTGCTTAATGGAAAGGAAATGGAGCTGGATCACGTAAAGAATCTTTCCGCTGCCAAAGAATATTTATTAAACGAACAACCTTCTGTAGTGATCCTGGATAATAAACTGCCGGATGGATTTGGCGTGGACTTTATCTCGATCATCAAAAATGCATATCCTGCTATTAAGATCATTATGATCTCGGGGTATGATGGTTCTGCTAAAGATGTGGCGCTTGAAAATGGGGCTGATATATTTTTGGAAAAACCATTTACAAGAGATCAACTGTACTTATCTATTAAAGGATTGATGAACTAATTAAATTCTAACATGGCTTTTTAAGGAATGCGGAACATTATGTTCCGCATTTTTTATTTATTACCTGAATGAGCATTGTTACCCGTTTTTAAATTTGAAACCAAAGCCATCATTCGGTTAAAATGCGGTCCCTTCCAGTATATTTTTTTACAACTACTGCATTGCCAAAAGTCGTTATAGTAAATTTTAGTATTGGCAGGTAATATATCTTCAATTTCTTCTTTTGGTACAACTATTAATGCGCCATTGCATACCAGGCACCTTGTGAAGGGTGCAAAGCAATTAGTTAATGACAAATCCTTTACAACTTGTAATAATTGTTGCATTGGGTCAGAAGAATTTATAATTAATACTTTGATACCTGGATGTTTGCAGAGCGCAACATTTCTTGTAAACAACAACCGGTTTTCTTCAAATGCAATGTGTAACAATTCTTTTTTTGAATAAGAATTGTTGTAACAGGTATCAAAGCCTAGCATTCTAAGTGTCCTGGCCAATTTACCAAGATGCACATCTAAAATAAAGCGGTGCTTATTTGTTTCCAAGCAGCATTAGTATTTGGAAAAAGTGTACAACGTTAGTGCCATCTTCATTTTTGGTATTAAACCAGTGGCCGGCGTTTCCGTGGTTTTCTTTCCTGCAGAATAACTATTTTCTTCAGGTTTGTTTTTTATACCCTGTTTGCCTAAATAATTCTTAATTTAAATATGCATTTATCAAATTATATATTATGCCAGATGAACATTTCTTCGAGCATGGAGAAACACATAACGATTTCAATGACGGCAGGCGTCGTTTTTTAAAAAATTCTGCTGCTTTAGCAGCTATTACAATTGCTGCGCCAGCGCTGGTGAAAGCAGCGGAACAAAAATTTGATGAAAAAGCCAGCGCCTACTTTGAAAAAATACCTTTGCAAATTGAGGTGAATGGTGTTAAGCATCATCTTTCAGTGGAACCTCGTGTAACTCTTTTAGACCTTTTGCGGGAACAACTCCAACTGACAGGTTCTAAAAAAGGTTGTGATCATGGACAATGTGGCGCATGTACCGTGCATATAAACGGCAAAAGAGTTCTTTCTTGTTTAAGCCTTGCCGTGATGCAGGAAGGGAAACAAATAACAACAATCGAAGGTCTTGCAAAAGGGGAGGAACTCCATCCTATGCAAGAAGCTTTTATAAAACATGATGGTTTTCAATGCGGGTATTGTACGCCAGGCCAAATTATGTCTGCCGTGGCTTGCGTGCGGGAAGGTCATGCCGAAACTGAAGAAGAAGTACGCCAGTTTATGAGCGGAAATATTTGCCGCTGTGGCGCTTACCCTAATATTGTAGCTGCCATTATGGAAGTAAAAAAAGGAGGACAAAAAATATGATCAACTTTGATTACATCAGGCCTTCAACCATAAAATTAGCTACAGAAGCTTTAAATAAAGATGCGGCTTCGCAAATGATTGCAGGTGGTACCAACCTTGTTGACCTGATGAAGAAAGGTGTAACGGTACCTCAAAAATTAATTGACATTAATAACCTTCCACTGAAGTCGATCGAGGAAGATAAAAATATCATTCGCATTGGCTCTTTGGTATTAAACAGCGAAGTGGCAGAAAATGATTTGGTCTTAAAAAAACTTCCGCTCCTTTCGCTTGCCTTAAAGGCAGGGGCTTCGCCGCAAATTAGGAATATGGCAACTGTTGGAGGTAATATGATGCAACGCACACGATGCACTTATTTTTACGATACAACTATGCCTTGTAATAAAAGAAACCCTGGCAGTGGTTGTGGGGCATTAAAAGGTTACAACCGAATGCATGCCATCTTTGGTACTTCCGAATCATGCATTGCTGTACACCCAAGTGATATGTGTGTTGCCTTAGCTGCCTTGGATGCTGTTGTCATTGTTAGCAGTAACAAAGGGTCCCGTCGAATTTTATTTAATGATTTTCACCGCTTGCCTGGCACAACACCCCAAAAGGACAATACACTACAAAAAGGTGAAATCATAACAGCCATTGAAGTGCCCGATCATTCAGCATTTGCAAAGAATAGTCTTTATACAAAAATCCGTGACCGGGCATCTTATGCATTTGCGCTTGTTTCAGTTGCAGCAGCTTTAGACATCGAGGGCAACAAAATTCGCCAGGCCAAATTAGCCATGGGCGGTGTAGCGCATAAGCCCTGGCGTTTGACAGGCGCTGAAAAATTCCTGGCTGGCAAAACAGTTTCCATTGCAAATTTTCAACAAGCTGCAACAATAGCAATGAAAGAAGCGAAAGGCTATGGTCACAATAATTTTAAATTAAAACTAGCTCCAAATACCATTGTGCATACATTAAAAACCATTACGGGCTTATCGTAAATAATTGATATGGGAAATATATTTTCAAATGAGGCATTTGTTCCTTTCCTGGACAGGGTTGATGGTGTTGCGAAGGTTACGGGCAGCGCAAAATTTTCGGCAGAATACCACCTCCCCGGGCTTGCGTATGGTGTAATGGTGGGGTCTTCAATTTCCAGGGGAAGTATTTTGGCAATGAATACAAAAGAAGCGGAAAGATCACCTGGGGTATTGGCCGTTATCACCCATCTTAATTGTCCACCTGTTCCAGGCTACCTGCCAAAAGAAGGAAAGCAAAATAATGCTCCTGCAGGCTACCGCGTTTTTACCGACGCTATCATTCGTTTCAATAACCAACCTATTGCCATTGTAATTGCAGATACGCTTGAAAGGGCGGTGCATGCTGCATCTCATGTAAAAGCGCAATACAAAAAAGAAGTTCCTCATACAGAATTATCAGAAGATATAAAAAAGGGTAAGCCTTTGGAGGGCGGTGCTTACAAAGATTATGTTAGAGGTAAAGCAGAAGGGTGGAAGGAGGGAACAATTAAAATTGAACAGGAATATCATCTTCCATTAGAAGTGCATAACCCAATGGAGATGCATGCTATTGTTGTAAACTGGGAGAACAATGAAAAAGTTACCGTGTATGAAAAAACACAGGCTTTGCAAGCAACGCAAAAAAGTATTGCACAAGCCTTCGCATTACAAGAAGCTAACGTACGCGTTATCTCAAAATTTATCGGTGGTGCATTTGGCTCTGCTTTCAACACCTGGCCTCATTCAATAGCTGCATTGATTGGCGCAAAAAAAATTGGAAGACCTGTAAAAGTTATGTTGAGCCGCGACCAGATGTTTACCAACGTTGGTTACCGGCCGGAAGCAATTCAAAAAATTTCAATTGGTGCTAATAAAGATGGAAAAATTATTGGGATAAGTCATGAAGCAATTGCTATGACAGCAACCTACCAGCCGTTTACCGAAGGTATTGTAAATGCATCGAGGTCGCTTTACAACATCCCAAATGTGTTTACACGTTACAAGGTATTTCCTTTAGATATGAGTGTGCCTACATGGATGCGTGGACCCGGAGAAACGACAGGTGCCTTTGCATTGGAATCGGCGATGGATGAACTTTCCTATGCATTGGATATAGATCCGATAAAACTACGTATGCTCAATTATGCCGAAACGGATTTAGAAGACGAAAAGCCTTATTCAAGTAAATTTTTAAAAGAGGCTTATGAATTAGGTGCAGAAAAATTTGGATGGAAAAATCGTAATTCCAAACCCCGGACAATGAAGGAAGGTGAATGGCTTGTTGGATATGGTATGGGTAATGGTATTTTCTCTGCCTGGCGCGGCGCATCCAAACTAGGCGTTAAGTTTGGTGCTGATGGAAAATTAATTCTATCGAGTGGTGTAACAGACATGGGACCTGGCACTGCAACTGCAATGACTAATGTTGCATCAGAAGCTTTGGGTTTACATCCTGTCAACATTAAATTTGAGTTAGGCGACTCCAGTTTTCCGCCCGGCATTTTCCAGGGTGGCTCAGGAACAACTTCAACTTTAGGAACAACTGTCTTTAATGCCTGTACAACCATTAAGAAAAAACTTGCTGAACTGGTGAAAGACAACCCTGTTTTTCATACCGAAACCATCCATGCTGTAAAAGTTGATGACCTTGTTTTTGAAGATGGATTTATTTCATTGGCAACAGACCGTTCAAAAAAAATTAGCTACGCAGATGTTTTAAAAAATGCAGGTTTACCACAAATTGAATTTATTGAAGAATCAAAAGGAGAGGATGCCAATAAAAATTATTCAGCTTTTTCCTATGCAGTTCATTTTGTGAAGGCAATTGTGCACCCGGAAACAGGTGTTGTGAAAATTACAAAAGTTGTTTCAGCAGTAGATGCTGGGAAAATTGTAAACCATAAAACTGCTGAAAGCCAGATCATTGGTTCAGTTGTGGGTGGAATCGGCATGTCACTTATGGAAGAAGGTATTGTAGATCACCGTTATGGTCGTTGGGTAAATAATAATTTTGCCGACTATCATGTACCCGTACAGGCAGACATTCCTTCCGCAATAGATGTAATTTTTGTCAATAAACCTGATCCTATTTTGAACCCTATTGGTTCAAAAGGTTTGGGTGAAGTGGGTATTGTTGGTTTTGCTGCTGCTGTGGCTAATGCCGTATACCATGCAACTGGTAAACGCATTAGGCAATTGCCCATAACACCGGATAAATTATTGTAAGCCTTATTATTAGAATAAAGAAGGTAAGATCAAATTGTAATTTTTATTTTTTCTTCTTTTTATCCCAGTTGTTTTCCATGTCCTCGTAGGCATCTTTTGAAATGGTTGATTTAGATCTTGGCTTTGACGTGCCTTTCTTCTTTTTAGCATTAATATTATTAACTAAAGAATTTTTAACCCCGTTTTTATTTTTTTGAGCAGTGCCCTTTTTTGGCGCTGCTTTTTTGCTACTAACTTTTTTTGCGGCAGTCTTTTTAGGTGCAATTTTTTTAATCGTTTTTTTAGCTGCTGTTCTTTTTGGTGCTTCTTTTTTTGATGCTTTAGCCATATGCTTTTTTGTTTTAACATCAACCAGTATGCCTAAGTATAAATGTTATATATAA
>JAKFCI010000270.1:0-10081 GCA_036676725.1 Chitinophagaceae bacterium | reverse complement strand
TACCTCATTTTATTGGCGCAACCAATCCCGTTAAATTAAATTTTTTACCCGAGGGTGGTGAAAAAACAGAAGCACTTGCAATTCAAACCGTATTATCTCCGGAAAAAGATAAATCAGAAACACTATTTAAATTATTGTGTTATTTAGGCAATCGTTCATCCATTATTTTTTGTAATCACCGCGAGTCGGTTGAACGTACAAGTGCATTGCTTTCCCAAAAAGGCATTATCAATACATTTTACCACGGCGCCATGGAGCAGCAGGAAAGAGATGTTGCACTTTGCAAATTCCGCAATGGAAGTGTAAATTTTTTAGTGACGACAGATCTTGCTTCTCGTGGGTTGGATATTCCCAATATCCGCTACATCATCCATTATCATTTGCCGGCAACAGAAGATGTATTTACACATAGAAACGGAAGAACGGCTCGTATGGATGCGAGTGGAACGGCCATTTTGATCCTAAGCCCTGAAGAAAAATTACCTGCTTACATTACAACCGAGGTTACAAAAATCGAACTTCCGAAAGAAGTTAATTTGCCTGATAAACCAAAGTGGACTACGTTTTTTATTGGTGCAGGTAAAAAAGATAAGATCAACAAAGTTGACATCGTTGGTTTTTTATCGAACAGGGGAGAATTGAAAAAAGAAGACATAGGTTTGATTGAAGTGAAAGATTACTTTTCATTTGTTGCGGTTAGAAAAGCCAATGCCAGCAATACTCTGCAGTTAATTAAAGAACATAAGATTAAAAATAAAAATGTAAAAATCGACATCGCTAAATAATTTTTACCTAATTTAATAGAAGCATATTTGAATGCATAACGTGTAAACGGGATCGTGTTTTTCGCTCAATTTTTGAATAAACTTCAAATCGTGGCAGATAAACAAAACATAGATTATTCCTACACAACAATCGATAAAATTTTTCGGTTAAGCATGGGCGAGGCTGCTGACTTTAGCGGTGCCAGGTACAATGGTAATTTCTCCATGAAATTGGAAGAAGCACAGGAAGAAAAGCACCGTTTTATGGCCGATGAACTGCATATCAAGGAAGGCAGTAAAGTGCTGGATATGGGTTGTGGCTGGGGGCCATTTTTAAAATACCTCAAGGAAGTTCGCAAAGCAAATGGCATAGGCCTCACGCTTTCTGATGGACAATATGAAGCCTGTAAAAAAAATGGTTTTGATGTACATATCAAAGATGTACGAACAGTAACCCCTGAAGATTTTGGAACTTTTGATGCCGTTGTTTCCGTTGGCGCTTTCGAACATTTTTGTTCGTTGGAAGAATGCCAGGAGGGCAAGCAAGATGAGATCTACCGAAATTTTTTTAAAACGGTTTACGATCTCTTACCAGGCGGTGGCCGTTTTTATTTACAAACAATGGTTTGGGGTAAAAACATGATTCATTGCGACCAGATCGATCCCCAGGCAAGCAAAAATTCTGATGCTTATATCATTGCTTTGATGATCAAATATTTTCCGGGTTCCTGGCTGCCATATGGCTCCGAAATGATACTGCGTGATGCCGACCCTTATTTCAAAATGATCAATATGAGTAGTGGGCGACTAGATTATATTGAAACCACCAACCAATGGCGAAGGAAGATCAGGAAATTTAGTTTTGAAAAATATGCACTTTTTTTAAGCCTCATTCCAAAAGTAATTCGCAGCAATGATTTTAGAAATAAACTTTCTGTTTACCGCATGGCTGCAAATAAAAAATGTTTCGAGCGGGAACTGATGGATCATTACCGCATCGTCTTCGAAAAGAAATAAGCCATTGATTTTTTCCTCAATGTTTACTCATTAACGCAACTTCTTTATAATGCATGTTCGTCATAATCCATTTTCTTCCATTATAAGTATCCGACAGCATCCTTGTTACTTTAAACGAAATATTGTACTCATTGTTTTTAAGTAGTTCTAATTCCTTTAATAGTTCAAATGTAAACGTTGGATTCGCTGAATATATTTGCGAAGGATTGACAATGGTGAATTCTGTCGTATCGTTAAGTAATTTATGCGGCCTGCTTTTGTCTTTTACCGTAAGAACAACTTTGATAAAAGGTATCAGGAATTTATAGCCAGTTTGTTTATTTAAAAAAACAACACGTAACAAATCGCCTTCTTTTATTTGATCGTGCGTAATATTTTCAATATTGCTGCCGTTTATGTAGTATTTAATTTCCTGCGAAAAAAGTTGGGAGTTGGAGCAGGTAAAAAATAACAGGATGATGAAGCATTTAATAACGATCATCTTATTTAAATTTAAGATAATAAGTTACAACACTTTCCCGGTGTATTTCAGAACATTCTTGAACGCATCTATCGCTACAGGAATGGCAAAATAAGCGGCTAAACTTTAATTATGATCCACAGCATAACCACCTGTGCTGTTGGAAATTGAATTTCCCTGAACGATCGGGTCTACAACTAAAAACTCAGGCATTGTTTCAGATTCCTGGATCAGTGAAATATGTTTTTGTTTCAGTACCCTTTTAAACTGACCTAAGTAACCCGGGCGGGAAATTTGGTAAATATCAACCTGGATGGATTCTATGAGGTCGTTATTTAGGTACATCATGAGTTGCATAGGATAAGATTTGTATCAAAATAAATAAGTTTTTTATGCACGTACAAGAACTTAAAAGAAAGAAAAATATTATTAAGTATTTTCTCAAAATTACCATCGTAGTTATCCGAACATTTCGGGAGGTTAGCCTTTAACTTTTAATCGTCACATGAATAATTAAAATGATACGCAAAAAAATGCGTTTGGTGATGACGTAACAAATTTTAAAAAGTGCGCCAAAGATTTGTTTATAGGAAGAATTTGATTGCAAAATAAAATTTTAGCATCCTCCTAATTTATGTTCTGTTTTTTAATGGGCAGTTGTCATTATTTTTATCACATGTTTGCTGCGCAACAACTTCGCTACCACGATACTTCCTACTTTTCTAAAATTGTTCTTGACTATATTGACGGAGTTGAAACCTTGCGTCCCTTCTATTCGTTTACACCTGATTTAACGGGCATAAAAGCGATGATTGAACAAAAGCAGCTACAGCATGTTGATCGCCAGGTTTTGGTGGAGGTAGTTAAGGATCAATATAAAAAGGTAGCAACAATTGCTGCGGTTTCTAATAATGTAGATGCACTGTTAAATGCAAATACTTTTACTATTTGTACAGCGCACCAGCCAAATTTATTTACCGGTCCTTTATATTTCATTTATAAAATTCTCCATGCAATAAAACTGGCAGAAACGCTTTCAAAAGAATTTCCCGCATACAAGTTTGTGCCTGTTTACTACATGGGTAGTGAAGATGCCGATCTTGCAGAATTAAATCATTTTAATGTTGCGGGAAAAAAGTACGAATGGAAAACCAAACAAAACGGGGCTGTTGGTCGCATGCTGGTGGATAAAGAATTAGTGGCATTGCTTGAAGAATTAAAAGGCCAGATCGGGAAGACAAAGGAGGGAACAGAATTGGTAGAAAAGTTTGGCAAATGCTTCGAACTCGGTTCAACCATTCAGCAAGCAACCTTTAAATTGGTTCATGACTTATTTGGCAAATATGGATTGGTGGTTTTAATACCTGATGATGCCCGGTTAAAAAAACAAATGCTCCCGGTTTTTGCAGATGATCTTTTTAATAATGGTCCGTCTAAAATTGTTGCGCAAGCCTCCGATCGTTTAGATGATTTGTATAAGGCGCAAGCCCACGCAAGGCCCATCAATCTTTTTTATTTAAAGGATAATGTGCGGGAAAGAATAGAGCAGAACAAAGACAAATTCGAGGTGCTTAATACATCCATTTCTTTTACCGAAGAAGAATTAAAAAAAGAATTGAACGAACATCCTGAACGCTTTAGCCCTAATGTAATTTTAAGAGGATTGTTCCAGGAAACCATTCTGCCGAATGTTGCTTTTATTGGTGGCGGAGGCGAAATCGCTTACTGGTTACAGTTAAAAGAATTATTTGAACGCAACAAAATTGTGTTTCCTGTGCTGGTTTTGCGTAACTCTTTTTTAATTGTTACCTCGCAATTGAAAGCGTTAATGGAAAAGCATCATTTATCATTTATGCAAATATTTCAACCTGAGTTAAACATACTGAATGAAATAATTGAGCGTGAAAATAAAACGCCAAAGCTGAATGGTGAAGTTGATAAATTGAATGATGTTTATGAGGCACTGAAAGAATCGGTAACCAAAGTTGATTCTTCTTTGCTAAAGCACGTGGAAGCTTTGAAAGCCCGTTCCTTAAACGGTTTGGTAGAAGTGGAGAAGAAAATGTTTCGGGCCGAAAGGAAAAAATTGTGGGCTACTCAAAACCAGGTTAAAAAATTAAAAGAAAAACTTTTTCCAAATAATAACTTGCAGGAAAGGGTAGAGAATGTCAGTAATTTTTATGCCCTTTGGGGTAATGGTTTTATTGACGATCTGCTCAAACATTCGCTTTCGCTTGAACAACAATTCGTAATCCTTACAGAGCAACCTGGAGTTTAAAAATGCGGCTTTGCCCATTGTCATTATCTGAAACCAAATGAAGCATTAGCTTATTGTCAATGATTGATTGCAAACAAACGGATTCAATTTTTTGGTTTTTAAATGCACTGTTGCTTGCTGAAAGATTAATGAAGCCATCTGGCTTTACTGAATTACGAAACATTTTTTTCGAAAAGTTTTTAATGAAACCCAGGTAACTATTGCCAATAGCGCCATCCTCATAAGCATTGGGTGTATTTTCTTCAGATGCTGTAAAAAGCAACAGGTCCATTTCCGAAATGTAATGCAACCCTGAAACCCCGGCTACCAGTTGTTTTTGAGGAAGATCAATTTTTAAAATTTTTAAAACGCTGTCCTTTGGTTTATTTGAAATAAATGTTTCTAAAATGATGTAATTATCCTTATTGGTTTGGTTGGCCCTGTTAACAAACAACAATTGGTCATTTACAAATGCGGCACCTTCAATATTCCATTCTTTAATTTTGTTTGAAGTGCCTGTTGAATAGTTGGTTTTAATAAATCCTTTCAGGGAGTCAAGCGGGAAAGCATAAACCAATTTCCTGTTTTCTGTGGACATAGAACCAAACCCGTACAAATAAGTTTGATCGCCAAAATTCAATAGTGTTGACGCTTCTATATCAGGCTTCACCTCTTTCGAAATACGGTAGGCAGTATCCTTAAAAAAGGAAATGCTGTCAACCATTAAATAATTGGTGTCGAGCACTAAAAGATAAGAAGCATCATCGCCAAAAACATAAAACTTGTTGTCGTGAAATTCAATGGCCGAAGCGGATGGGAAATGTTGAAGAACCTTACTTGTTAATAGTTGTACAGTAATCTCTTGCTCCTTACAACTATTTATCGAAACTATTGTTCCAGCCAGCAGACTGTAAATGATGAACCTTATCTTCCACTTCATTATTCAATTGTTGTTTGTAAGCAACGATCTTTTTTGAAACATCTTCATTGCTGCTGCCAATAATTTGCGCAGCAAGGATGCCTGCATTTTTTGCTGCATTTAATGCGACAGTGGCTACAGGTACGCCGTTTGGCATTTGCAAAATCGATAAAACAGAATCCCAGCCGTCAATAGAGTTGCTAGACTTGATGGGTACGCCAATAACAGGAAGGGGCGTAATAGAGGCAACCATCCCTGGTAAATGTGCTGCACCACCTGCACCTGCAATGATCACTTTTATACCACGTTCTTTTGCAGAAGCGGCATAATCAAACATACGTTTTGGTGTACGGTGTGCAGAAACGACAGTTAATTCAAAAGCAATATCAAATCCTTTTAAAACTTCGGCCGCTGCCTGCATGACCGGCAGATCGGAGTCGCTGCCCATTATAATGCCGACAAGAAATTGTTGATGTTGATTTGAAGTTTCAGCCATTATGATAAATTATTGCATCGCTAAAATAACCAGAAACTGTAAACGATAAACGATAAACTTGCATTTACCTGCTATTTCACCAAATCGCCACGCAGGCGCAACAACTCAATTTCTGCGATCTTGGTATTGTACCGGGCTTGTATCAACCGGTTTGTGCCATCAGCCAAACTTTGCTGGGCTTCACGTAATTCAATAAATGTTGTAATGCCAAGGCGATAACGTTCCCTGGCAATAAAAATATTTTCACGTACCAAAACAATGTTTTCTTCTTCCAGCGCAAGAGCTTTTTTAGAAAGTTCATAATCCCTGAAAGCATTGCTGATGCTGGTATTGATCAAAGCCGTATTGCGGTCATACAGTAATTGCTGCGACTGAATATTTAATTCAGCCGCTCTTTGTAAGCGGCGGTTTGTAAATCCATTAAACAATGGAACGCTTGCCGTGAAGCCATAATTTAATCCGCGGTTTTGATTAAATAATGGTTGAAAGGGATTGATCACTGATTTGTTATCGGTGCGGCTAAAATTATAAGTAGAATTAAATTCAACTATAGGAAAGCGTTCTGCCCTTCTCAACTTCAAATCTAAATTTGCTAATTCAATATTTTTTTGTGCGATCAATAATTCGGGATTTGTTGCCGTTAGTCCTGTCCTTATCGAATCTATGGTAAGACCTGCATTAAAATTGATCGTGGTATCTGCAACAGTAAAATCAGTTTCTACCGGTAAAACCAAAAGCTGGTTGAGTAGTTCTTTTGTTTTGTTAAGCGCCGTTGTTTGCGTTAAGAAGGCAGACCTTTGCGCATTCAAATCGATCTGCGCTTGCAATACATCTGGCTTTGCACCGGTACCAATATCAAATTTATATTGAGCAATTTTTAGTCGTTCTTCATTCAACTGCATTAATTCTTCCAGTGCATTAAGTTGTTGTTCCTGCCTGATGATATCATAATACAAGCGCATTACTTCGGCCACCGTATTAACTACCTGTCCTTTAATTTGTAATTCGGTAAGTTGTAAAAAGCTGTTCAACCTGTCTTTTGCAATAAACATCCTCATGCCATCAAACAAGGTCCATTCAAGGTTTAATGAGGCGGATGCATTGTTCGAACGAATGCCTTTACTTTCTCTTTTTGTTCCGTCGGCCAGTGTTTGCTTTTGGTTGTTATTATTGAAGGCAAGCCCGCCATTTGCCGTTAACCTTGGTAGCAAAGAATAATTCGCATAAGCATAATCGAGAGCCGCCAGGGACGAATCGTTACGAAACAATTGGATGTCATAATTATTCTGTAACGATGTAGCAATTGCTTCATTCAGCGTTAAGGCCCGAACTTGTGCCCTGGTAAAAAATGCGGCGGTGCAAAAAATAATTAACAGGAAATATCTTTGTTTCATCAATGTACTAGTTGTGCTTTTTCAATCTTTTTGTCCTCTTCTTCAATTAGTTCCAGTTCATTCCTTTTCTTTTCGCTCGACATGTAAGAATACATAGCAGGAATTACAAACAAGGTTAAAACCAACGAGAACATGATTCCACCTACAATAACAATACCCAAAGGAATACGGCTTGTAGCCGCAGCGCCTAAAGATAGGGCAATAGGCAAGGCGCCTAAAGCCATTGCCAGGCTGGTCATTAATATGGGGCGTAAGCGTTGGGTAGAAGCATAAATAGCGGCTTCTCCTTTTTGCATGCCCTGCAAACGATTTTGATTGGCAAATTCAACGATCAGGATACCATTTTTGGTCACCAACCCGATCAGCATGATCATACCGATTTGAGAGAAGATATTTAAAGTATGTCCGAATATCCATAAGGATAACAAGGCACCCGCAATTGCCAGGGGTACGGTAACCATGATAATAAATGGATCGATAAAACTTTCAAACTGGGCGGCCAATACTAAAAAGATAAGACCCAGTGCAAGTAATAATGCAAATGAAGTATTGCTGGAACTCTCCTGGAAATCGCGGCTGCTGCCGGATAATTGTGTTGCAAAAGATTCGTCCAACAAACGATCGGCAATTTCCTGCATGGCCTTAATACCATCGCCAACTGTTTTGCCCGGCGCAAGACCAGAAGAAATCGTTGCAGATTTAAAACGGTTAAAATGGTAAATGGTCGATGGGGTAGTCGCTTCTTCAAAAGTTACCAGGTTATCAAGGCTGATCATCTGTCCATCTGCATTGCGTACGTTCAATCCTTTCAGGTCGGTCGGGTCATCACGGTCCGAACGTTCTACCTGGCCCATTACCTGGTATTGCTTGCCTTCTTTTGTAAAATAACCTAACCTGCGGTTGCTTAAAGCAAGTTGCAATGTTTGTGAAATGTCCTGCACGCTCACGCCTAATTCACTTGCTTTCATCCGGTCAACACTAATGCGTAATTCCGGTTTATTAAATTTAAGATCTACATCGGGGCCTTGCAGCACCGGGTTTTTATTGGCTTCTTCTAAAAAGCGTGGAATGATTGCCGTTAGTTTGGCAAAATCATTATTTTGAATCACAAACTGGATCGGTTGCCCGCCGCGGCGGTTTTGCGCAATGGTTTGTTCTTCAATTGCAAAGGCCCTTCCTTCATTGAATTTTGGAAGATTCCTGTTGACCATCGCCACAATGTCTTTCTGGGAACGTTCTCTTTCTTTTGGATCAACAAGTGTTACCCGAACAAAGCCCGAATTGGTGGCACCGCCGGCAAAGCCGGGTGCCGTAAGGGAAAGCACGATCACTTTTTCAGGAATTGAATCCATCATGAAGTTACTCAGGCGATCGATGTATTTGTCCATGTAATCATAAGCCGTTCCTTCCGGGGCGCTCACCTGCAAGCGAAACTGGCTCCGGTCTTCCATGGGCGCTAATTCCGAAGGAATACTTCTGCCAATAAAAAATATAATGAGTCCACAAGCAGCAATGATCACAAAAGCAATCCAGCGAACTTTCATAAAACGGGTCAACAGGTTTTTATAACCGTTTTCCATGCCCCTGAAAAAAGGTTCTGTTTTATTGTAAAACCAGGAGTGTTTGTGCACATCCTTTTTACTCATTTTTACATTCAGTACAGGCGTTAGCGTTAGTGATACAAATGCGGAAATAAGTACAGCGCCGGCTACAACAATGCCAAATTCGCGGAACAACCTGCCAACAAAACCTTCTAAAAATATAATGGGCAGAAATACAAAAGCAAGCGTAATGGAGGTGGCAATTACCGCAAAGTAAATTTCCTTGGAACCTTCCTTTGCTGCCCGCCATTTTTCCATGCCCGCTTCCATCTTTTTATAAATGTTTTCGGTAACCACGATACCATCATCTACCACCAAACCCGTTGCCAATACAATAGCCAAAAGCGTTAATACATTAATGGTAAAGCCACACAGGTACATGATAAAGAAGGCACCAATGAGGGAAACCGGAATATCGATCAAAGGGCGAATGGCGATCAACCAATCACGGAAAAATAAAAAGATGATCAGGATAACCAGGATCAGGGAGATCATTAAGGTTTCTTCCACCTCCGAAATTGAATTCTTAATGAATCTTGTTTGATCCATTGCAATGTTCAGGGTAATGTCGGCCGGCATTTCTTTTTTGATCTGCTCGAACCTTTTATAAAACTCGTTCGATATCGAAACATAGTTGGAACCCGGTTGCGGAATAATGGCGATGGCAATCATGGGAATACCACTTTCACGCAATTGCGATTCTTCATTTTCCGGTCCAAGCACCACTTCGGCAATGTCACTTACTTTAACGTTCGTGCCATCCTGGTTTTTAATAATGATGTTGTTGAATTCTTCCTCGGTGTTTAAACGGCCAAACGTCCTTACCGTAAGTTCGGTAGCATTACCCGAAATTTTTCCTGAAGGCAATTCCACGTTTTCACGAAGTAGTGCTGCCTGCACATCGGCCGGTGTTAAATTATAAGCCGTTAGTTGATCGGGGTTGAACCAGATGCGCATGGCGTACCTTTTTTCGCCCCAAATATTGATACCACTTACGCCCTGGATGGTTTGAACACGTTCCACCAAAACATTATTCGCCCACTCAGAAATTTCTAACTGGTTGCGGGTATTGCTCTGCACCGTCATGGCTAAAATAGGGTCAGAAGTTGCATCAGCTTTTGAAACCACGGGTGGCGCTTCCAGGTCATCGGGGAGGGAGCGGGTAGCTTGCGA
>JAKFCI010000269.1:0-16070 GCA_036676725.1 Chitinophagaceae bacterium | reverse complement strand
GTTCGTAGTCGTGTATGGCCTAAAGAAACAGGAACAAACCCTTTTTGCAAGGCCTCACTAATTTCTTTTGGCGTAAAATCTCCCTCAGGACCAATCAAAATTATTTGAGACCTGGAAGTGTTTGTTGTACTCAATTCTTTTGATAATGATTGTTTTTCTTCTTCTATACAATGCGCAATAAATCTTGTTTCAAATTCTATTTTTAAAACGTTTTTGAATTCTGTTGGTTCGTGCAAAATGGGCAACCAACTTTGTTGCGATTGCAGCATGGCACTAACCAGGATGCCGTTTAATCTTTCAAAACGAAACTTTTCTTTCTCTGTTCTTTCGCATAATAATGGAATGATTTCACCAATGCCTATTTCTGTAGCTTTTTCTAAAAACCATTCAAAGCGGCTTGCATTTTTAATTAAAGAAACGGCAATCGTAATTGCTGGTTTTCGTACTTCTTCTTTGTGAACAGATTCAATTTTTACTTCGCATCTTTTTCTATTATCATTTACAATAATGGCTTTCGCCTTTGACCCTTTTCCGTCAGTAAGCATCAGGGCTTCGCCACTTTTCATACGCAGTACCTGTATAACATGCTTTGATGTATTTTCATCCAACGTAATAGTGTTAGCAGAAAGATCTTTAATATAGAAATAAGGTAACGCCATATTGAATCAAAAATAAGAGGTGAACATAAACATCAAACAAACAGCGTCTTAAAAAATTTTAAAGCATAAAAAAGCCCCAGTTAACTGAGGCCTTGTTGTTATTGGTTTATCTAAAATGGGTCTTCTTCATCTTGCAATCCGTTCATTTTACTTCCTGTTTGAATGAACATTCTTGCGCCGCCTCCGCCACTATCGATATCAGATACCGGCTTCCAGCTTCCCGGCATTGCCGGACCACCAAAACTATGTCCACCATCATCTTCAACAAATTTTTGAATATGTAGTAAGGCACGAAGCTTAACAGTTTCCAACGAACCATTACGGTGTTTTGCAATACGAACGTGTGTTTCGCCACGGTTACTTTCGCCCATTTCGTTTTGGGTTACGTCATAATATTCCGGTCGATAAAGGAACATGACCATATCTGCATCCTGCTCAATGGCTCCAGATTCGCGGAGGTCACTCAATTGCGGCATCTTGTTTCCGTCTTTTCTCTTTTCCACCTCACGACTTAACTGCGAAAGTGCAATAATGGGAACCTGTAATTCTTTGGCAAGTCCTTTTAAACCCCTGGAAATTGTCGAAATTTCCTGTTCCCTGTTTCCACCTTTGCCTTCGGAAGTTCCGCTCATTAATTGCAAATAGTCAATAATGATCAGGCCTATATTATTTAGATTTTTTAAACGACGACATTTTGCTCTTAATTCAAAAATATTTAGCGCAGCAGAATCATCAATAAAAATAGGTGCCTGGGCTAATTTTTGAATACCCTTTGCATAAAGCTGCTTCATTTCATGTTCTTCCAGTTTTCCGCGAGAGATTTTCTCTAGCCAGATTTCACTTTCCGCAGAAAGAACCCTTTGTACCAATTGCCCTGCGCTCATCTCTAAAGAGAAAAAGGCAACCGGTGTAGGTTTGGTTGGATGAAGTGCTGCGCTTCGCACTAAATTTAACGCAAAAGCTGTTTTACCCACCGCCGGTCTTGCTGCTAAAATGATCAAATCGGTATTTTGCCAGCCATAGGTAACTCTATCTAAAGAAGGAAAACCTGTCGGGACCCCGGTAACATCTTCATTTTTATGTCTCAGGTCTTCTATACGCTGTATCGCCTTTACCAAAACAGAATCAATACTTTCGTAGCTGTTGCGCAAATGTTTACTGGTAACATCGTAAATTTTGCTTTCTGCCTGGTCAAGCAAGTCAAACACATCTGTACTGTCTTCGTAAGCATCACCGATAATTTCACCACTTATGCGGATCAGTTCACGCTGTACAAACTTTTGAAGAACAATTCTTGAATGCGCTTCGATGTTTGCGGAAGAAACCACTGTATTTGTAAGCTTGGTTACATAATACGGTCCGCCAACAATATCCAACTCCTCCCCTGTTCTCAGCTCCTCTACAACGGTTAATATATCAATAGGCTGGCTTTTATTTGCCAGGCTCTTCATGGCTTTAAAAATGCGTTGGTGCGCATCTACATAAAAACATTCCGGCTTTAAAATCTCTACCACTGTATCAAAAGCACCTTTTTCAAGCATCATGGCGCCAAGTACTGCTTCCTCCAGGTCTTTGGCTTGAGGTGGCACCTTGCCATAGACCATCGTACTGATATCGAGCGGGGTTTTTCTTCTTGTTTTCCGGTCCCTGTTTATATTGGTTAAATCCATCTTTTAAAATAATTATCAGTTAATCCATCAGGTGATGGGTTACTAGATGATTGTTGCGTTTTGGTATTAAATAATCTTGTTGAAATTGTTATCCGAATGTTTCTCAAAAGTCAGTCAGCGAATAAATGGAAAAAATGTTTGCATTCATAAACTATTTAAACCCACCTGTTATCCACATATATATCCACAAGTTTTTATCAATTATTACCAAAATTGCCATTAAATTCTCATTCATTCTACACTTGTGAACAAATCGAGTTAAAAAATAAATATTGCTGAAGTTTTGGCCTTTCATTTCATTCTACAGTATGGCATTACAGCGGAATTGGTATCTGGTACACAATAGATAATTGAAACAAAATACATGTGAAACAAGGGTTTTTACGAAAACCGCAAGTACAATTATTCGGAAAAATACGGACAACAGCGGCTTTGCGGGATATTCTTCAAATAAAACCCATCAACAATTGGCATGAAACATTGACCAATGCTCAGTTTTTAGCGATTTGTTGTTTTGAAAAATTAAAATGAAAATGATTATAAATTTCTTTTAGTAAATCTATAATCCTCTAGTAGACAAGATGTTCGCCCATAAAAAAATGGAAATGCCATTTTTTTTAAAGTCTTGTTTTTAAAATGGGAATCATTTCATTCTTCCAACCCGTAAAATCACCTGCTAAAATGTGCTTGCGGGCTTCCTTCACCAACCATAAGTAAAAAGCCAAATTTTGAACCGACGCGATGGTGAGTGAAAGTAATTCGCCAGCTTTAAACAGGTGGCGCAGGTATGCTTTATTATAATATTGACTCCATTCATTATCCAAACCGTCATCAATAGGCGAAAAATCACGTTCCCACTTTTTATTATCTATATTAATAATGCCTTTGGTGGTAAATAACATAGCATTACGACCATTTCGTGTAGGCATCACACAATCAAACATATCGATACCTAAAGCAATGCATTCCAATATATTCCACGGCGTTCCGACTCCCATTAAATAACGGGGTTTGTTTTGAGGCAAGTGCTCACAACACAACTGGCATATTTCGTACATAACATCTTCAGGCTCACCTACACTTAACCCCCCAATGGCATTGCCGGTTGCATTTATGGATGAAATGTATTCGCAGGAAGCTTTACGCAGGTCGTGGTGCACCGCACCTTGCACAATGGGAAATAAGTTTTGCGTATGTCCCCACTTGTCAGGTGTAGAATTAAAATGATGTACACAACGGTCGAGCCAGCGATGGGTTAAATTCATAGAGTCCAGGGCATATTTATGCTCGCTTTTAGCTGGCGGGCATTCATCAAAAGCCATAATTATATCAGCGCCAATGGTTCTTTGGATATCCATCACCTTTTCAGGTGTAAATAAATGTTTACTGCCATCAATATGGCTTTGAAATAAAACCCCTTCTTCGTTTATCTTTCGGTTAGCTGCAAGCGAAAACACCTGGAAACCACCACTATCGGTTAAAATGGGGCGATCCCAGTTCATAAATTGGTGCAATCCCCCGGCGGCCTCCATGGTTTCCATACCGGGACGCAGGTATAAATGATAGGTATTTCCTAAAATGACCTGGGCATCAATTTCTTTTTTTAATTGTTGCTGCGTAATGGCTTTTACACTTCCAATAGTGCCCACCGGCATAAAAATCGGCGTTTCTATAATGCCATGATCAGTGGTTATTGTTCCCGCACGGGCAGCACTGAGCTCGTTAGAGGCGTTTAATTCAAATTTTAAAGCGGACATGGGGCGCAAGATACAGGTGAAACGTTTTTATTTATTCACAGTTTAAAGAGCAACTGCCTCAAATAAATACTGCACCTTATCTTCGTAATAATGCTTATGACTGTGGGTGCCATTATTTATGGCTTGTTTATTACCATTACTATTATCCAGATTTTTTATTACCTCTATTTTTTTCGCAGGGTTGCCTATTTTAAGCCGAAAGAACAGGAACATTCCCAACAACATCCTGTTTCGGTAATTATTTGTGCCCGCGATGAAGATGAAAACCTGGCCAGAAACCTTCCCGGTATTTTGGTGCAGGAATATCCCACAACACACGAAGTAATTGTGGTGAATGATAATTCGGCGGATGATACCAAATACATTTTGGCGGAATTGCAAAAAACATTCAAGCAACTGCAGGTGGTGGCCCTGGAACAAGAAGCAAAAATGATTGCTGGTAAAAAATTCCCACTTTCAATTGGAATAAAAGAAGCCAAACATGAAATTGTTTTGTTAACCGATGCGGACTGTGTGCCTGCAAGCGAAAACTGGCTTTATACCATGCAGCATGCTTTTTCTAACGGTATTGAAGTGGCACTTGGTTATGGCGCTTATCAAAAAGCACCGGGCTTTTTAAATAAAGTCATTCGTTTTGAAACCTTTCATACAGCCTTACAATATTTAAGCTATGCTTTGGCTGGTAAACCCTATATGGGTGTTGGTAGAAATTTATCTTACCGAAAGAATTTATTCTTTCAAAACAAAGGCTTCTCATCTATCAACCATATTCCCAGCGGTGATGATGATCTTTTTATCAATAAAGTAGCAACAAAGCATAATACAGCTGTTGTTATAGATCCACAGGCATTCACCATGTCAAAACCAAAACAAACCTGGAAAGATTGGATGCGCCAAAAAAACCGTCATTATTCAACCGGCAAATTTTATAAAACATCACACAAATTTTTATTGGGATTATATACCGCTTCATTCATTTTATTTTATCCATTACTTATTGCTTCTATTATTTTTTTTGACTGGCGTCTGGCGCTCATTCCTTTTGCTGTAAGGATGATAATACAGGCAATTATCTGGAAAAAAGCAATGAAAAAGCTGGAAGAAAATGATCTTTTCCCCTTATTTATTTTATGGGACTTATGGCTGGTTTTGTACTATGTTATTTTTGCCCCGGCATTATGGCGCAAACCAAAAAAAACCTGGAATTAAAAAACTTACGCTTCACCGTTATTGATGTTTTTAGCCAATGGAAATTTTCATATTGAAGTGATTGAACCAGGTGAAACTCATAAATAAGTTTGGCGAAATTTGAACTAAATTGTTCTGTAATCTTTGCATCAATGGAGATTCTTTTAAAATACTTTTCTGACTTTAGCGAAAAGCAACTGGCGCAATTTGCAGCGCTGGAACAATTGTATACAGAGTGGAATAGCAAGATCAATGTAATTTCCCGTAAAGACATAGAAGGATTGTATGAAAAGCATGTTTTACACTCATTAAGTATTGCTGCGGTATTTGATTTTCCTGCAAGAACACAGATCATTGATATTGGTACCGGAGGCGGATTTCCGGGTGTTCCGCTTGCCATTTTTTTTCCGGAGGTGCATTTTCACTTAGTTGATAGCATCGGGAAAAAATTAAAAATTGTTGAAGCGGCTAAAGAAACTTTGGAATTGAATAATGTTACAACGCAACATATTCGTGCAGAAGAAATAAAAAATAAAAAATTTGATTTTGCCGTTAGCCGTGCGGTTGCCCCGTTAAAAGAATTATTACAATGGAGCCGCCCGCTTTTAAAACCTTCATCTACAATTATAAGATCGGCAAGTGGCGAAGAAGTTTATAAACCAGGTTTAATTTGTTTAAAAGGCGGAGATCTTACCCAGGAAATAAATGAAAGTGCTACTAAACCAAAGATGGTTGAGATCAGTGAAATTTTTGAAGAAGATTATTTTAAAGAAAAGTTTTTATTGTACACCAGTTAGTATTTACAAAAAAAGGGTTGAAAAGAAATCTTCCTTTCAACCCTTCATCTAGAAATTAAAAATCTACAGTTTTAGATCGAGCCGATTATTTTTTCTTTCCACATCAGCCATTCTATGCGATGGATCAATTTCAACTGAAATGATATCAGTCAATTTTTTAGTTGTTTGTACCTCGTAAGTTGGGTGCGTCCATTTCCATGATTCATATACCTTTCTTGGGTTTTGACCTTCATCTGCAGGCTTTGCGCCAAACATTAAATACATGGGTATATAATGCCATTCTGAGGAACCATCTTTAAAAGTTAGTTTTAAATCTATAGGCATGGGAACCATTCCATCCCTGCGTAACCTGATTGTTGTACCAGCTCCAACCTGGTATAAACTATCAATAGCATAATCAATGGTTTTGGTGGTATTAACCCAATACATTTTATACCAATCTAATTGTATGCCGCTTACTTTTTCTGCAATGCGAACAAGATCATTTGGATTTGGATGTTTAAATTTCCACTGGCGATAATATTCAAGCAAAATTTTATCGCGGTTTGATGCACCAACAACATAACCCAACTGCTCCATAAAAACGGCGCCTTTTGAGTAGGCGGCAATGCTGTATGCAAAGTTTGTATTGTAATGATCGGCATGTGTGGTCATCGGTTCTTCTTTACCACTTTTTGCAAGGGCTATATAACCCATATAATTCCCTGCATGGTAACGGGGAAGCGTATTCAAAGCAATGGAATCAGATTTCCTGGCAACATCTGGCGGTTGATTTTTTACTGTTTGTTTCCTGTAATATTCTTCAACAAGGTTTGTTGCATATTCCGTAAAACCTTCGTCCATCCAGGCGTATAAAGATTCATTGGTACCTAATATCATTTGATACCAGGTATGCATCCACTCGTGAAAGGCAGTTCCTAAGCTGGAACTCGCCAGCATTGTAGTCATTGGATATTCCATACCTCCATCACCACCATGTATAAACGAATATTGCTTATAAGGATAAGCGCCAAAAGTTTTTTTGATGAAAGGATACACAGTTACTGCTGCATCGGCCATCCGGTTCCATGCAGCTTCTTCTTCAGGATCATTTTCTGTGTTACGATATAAAACATGAATGGTTGGACCATTTGCAATTTGACGGGTTAAATGTTTGTAATCAGGATCGGCAGCAAATGCAAAATCATGAACGTTAGGTGCTATAAAATGCCAGGATAATTTGTCACCAGCAGGTCGGGTAACTTTTGCGCCTTTTGCCTCGTATCCATAACCTATGCTGTTTGGATTATGCAAATAACCTGTACCGCCTAAAATGTAATTTTTATCAATTTTTATTGTTACATCATAATCGCCCCAGACACCATAGAATTCTCGTGCTATATAAGGAGTAGGATGCCATCCTTCATAATCGTATTCAGCCATTTTTGGATACCACTGCGTCATTGTAAATCGAACACCAGTTGATGGATTATCTCTGCCACTTCTGCGGACCTGTAAAGGCACCTGGCCATTCCAGTCCATATCAAATACCACTTTCGATTTTGGAAGGATCGGTTTGTCTAATACCACTTCTAAAATCGTTTCGTGGTAATTAAATTTTTGGGAACGTCCATTCATTTTAATTGACAAAATCTTTTCATATCCAATTTCTTCAGGTTTTAATTTTGAAATTCGATCTTTTACCCTTGAATCCCAATCAACAATATCATTTCCATTTTTATCTTTCCTGATAGATACCGTTCCTTGCCTAAGGCTACGGACATCCATCATGCTGTTTGGTTGAAAAGCATTAAAATACAAATGATAAAATACTTTCTTTAGTGTGTCCGGAGAATTGTTCCAATACTCTAATTTTTGTTTGCCTTTGTATTGGTTGGTCTGTACATCCATGTCAATGTTCATGGTGTATTTTACACGTTGTTGCCATCTATCTGGCTGCGCAAAAGCATTTAAGGACAGAGAAAAAAGTAATAAACACAATAATTGTTTCGTCATGATTATAGATTAGTCATTTTAAAAGTGCCGTAAATTTCGCCAAAATAGGAGGTTACGGAGAAATGAAAATTAATGATTTGATTTTAATAAAAATAAAAAAGCCTTTCATGCTGTTTGCAGAAAGGCTTTTTAAATAACGAAATTTTTATAGCGTTCTTGAATCTTTTGTCAATCTGCCATTTTTATTAAAATGCAGGTACTTCTTTTGCAATTCCCCTTTTTCAACTTTTATACGGTACTTTTCTGTGTTGCCGGAAAAATAAAAAATGGTTGCTTCAGTAACCTGCCAGTCTGCATATTTACTTTTTTGAAATCCTTCCTGAACTGCCAAAGGAAGCTTTGTAAGTGTAGTTGTTTTTTCTGTTCCTTTCCATATTCCATTGCTGTTGTAAGAAGCTGTTAGCTTTTCCTCTCCCAGCGTAAATTCAACTTCAAAATCTTTTAATTTATCACCATAGGTTACATTTTTAGCTTCCGGGTATTGCGTTGCAAAAGCGTTGGTCACTTCCACCGGGATCTTTCTGATTTGTGCACCAGCACTCATTACCACCAATAAAAATCCAATTACAAATAATGAATATTTCCGCATCTTATTTCAATTTGACTGTTTAACGAAAAGAAATGAATAAAATTATGCAGCGCCTTGTATAACAATCACAATTTCGCCTTTTACTGTTTTTTGACTAAAGTGATG
Organism: Chitinophagaceae bacterium; assembly: GCA_036676725.1. Classification (GTDB taxonomy): domain Bacteria; phylum Bacteroidota; class Bacteroidia; order Chitinophagales; family Chitinophagaceae; genus Flavisolibacter. Next base: position 7,310 of record JAKFCI010000269.1, on the reverse strand, counting down.
ATGAACTTCAGTTAAGGTTCCATGTGCATTTTCTTCAAACATTTTTGTGAGTTCGCGGCTTACACTGCATTGCCTTTCTGCGCCAAAATATTTTATCAGGTCGGCCAGCGTTCTAACAAGGCGCATAGGCGATTCGTATAAAATAATGGTTCTTTCTTCCGTTGCTAATTGGGTTAATAAAGTATGACGGCCTTTTTTAAGTGGCAAAAAACCTTCAAATACAAAACGGTTTGTTGGCAAGCCACTATTAACCAAGGCAGGAACAAAAGCAGTTGCACCCGGAAGTGTTTCTACTTTTACATTTTGCTTTATACATTCCCTGACCAATAAAAATGCGGGATCAGATATGCCTGGCGTACCAGCATCGGTAATGAGCGCAATATTCTTTCCGGCTACTAATTGCTCAATTATGTGCTGAACAATTTTATGTTCGTTATGCTGGTGGTAAGGAGATAAAGGTTTTTGAATATGGTAATGCGACAAAAATTTCGAAGAAGTTCTCGTGTCTTCACACAGAATGAAGTCAACCGATTGCAAAACTTCCAATGAACGCAGCGTTACATCTTTTAAATTGCCAAGCGGCGTTGGAACCAGGTAAAGCATTTTAATAAGCTGTTTAAACGAAATTGAAGCTATGAGGTAAATCAGCCAACTGAAATTTCGAAATATTCCATCACTGCATTTGCCAATAATTTCTTACTGGCTTCTTCAGCAATACTTTTTGCTTCGTTTTCGGAAGCTGCTTCTATTTGTAAAAGAATATTTTTTCCAACGCGTACATCTTCAATGCCTTTTAATCCCAAATTTTTAAGTCCACCAAGTACAGCTTTACCTTGTGGATCAAGTAATTCTTTTAATGGCATTATTTTAACCTGGATGTTAAACTTCATTTTAGAAAATTTAGCGCAAACCTAAGAAAGTTTAAGGATGCAAATTTGAACTGTTCCTTTTCTTGCTATACAGTAATGTCTTTGGTTTCCATTATTTGGGGTGAAGGAATAATAACTTCTTCCTTTGAAAACATTGAAAACAAAAGGTACAGAACAAAAATAACGGGCACAGCCAACCACTTTAAAACCACGATACTGATTATTGAAACCAGGAGTAACAAATACTTTGCGCTGTTATTTGTAAAGGAAAGATCCTTAAATTTTAAAGCCATGAAATTTCGGTTGCAAACCAGCAAATAACTGGTAATTAAAATCACTGCATATAAAAACCATGGATTAATAAATAGTGTATGAATGCCAAAGTACTGGTATAAAACAATCAACGGGAAGGAAGCAATGAATAAACCTGCTGCAGGAGAAGGAACCCCTTTGAAGCTGTATGTTTGATTTGTACTGATATTAAACTTTGCCAGCCTCCACGCAACTGCCGATGTATAAATAAATGCTGGCAATAGTGCAGCAATGGAAACATCTAATCCATTATCGCCTTGCGCAAAACCAATGCGTAATAGTTGGTAAAGAATCATACCGGGTGCTACTCCAAAACTTACAACATCGCTCAGAGAGTCTAGTTGTTTGCCCATTTCAGAAGAAGCTTTAAAAAGGCGTGCTAAAAAACCATCAAAAAAATCGATAATGGCTGCGCCATAAATGAACAATGCGCCCCACCATATTTTTTCGGGTAAAAAAACCTGCGATGCACCTGTCTCATCTAATTGAACTATTGTTTCACCGGTTTGCAGTATCAGTATAATGGCAATACAACCAAAAATTAAATTGAGCAGTGTAAATACGTTCGGGATTTGTTTCATGAAATCGAAAATTAGTCAATTTGGATATTCAAATTATAATTCATTAGCTCATTATCACTTTTCAATTTGACAAATTATCGCTTCATTGCTGTTTCAATTTCTTCCACTGTAATTGGAATGCCTTCAAAAAGATCTTTATTTCCATTTTTGGTGATCCATACATTATTCTCAATACGAATGCCCATGGCTTCCTCTTCAATGTAAATTCCAGGTTCTATTGTAAACAACATGCCGGCTTTAATCGGTTCTGTCCTTGTTCCAAGGTCATGAACATCCAGACCCAGATGATGTGAAATACCATGGTACAAATATTTTCTATAAGCCCTGTTTTCAGGATCTTCATTTTTTACATCTGTCTTTTTTAATAACCCAATTTTTAAAAATTCTTGTGTTGCCTCTTCGCCCACTTTATCAGTGTAATCGATAATTGATATGCCCGGCTTTAAAATACTTTTACAGTAATTGTGCAAATTCAAACAAGCATTGTATACAATTTTTTGCCTGCGGTTAAATTTTCCATTTACAGGAATAGTGCGGGAAAGGTCGGCAGCATAGCCCCCGTATAATGCACCAAAATCCATCAATAATAATTCTCCATCCTTACATTCTTCGTTGTTTGAAACATAATGTAATGTCCTGGCCCGGTCGCCGCTTGCTATGATGCTTCCGTAGGCTTCGCCACTGGCACGCTGGCTTAAAAATGAATGTACAATTTCCGCTTCCACTTCATATTCCATCACCCCTGGCTGTACAAATCTTAATACCCTTTCAAAAGTTTTTCCGGTAATAGCAATGGCTTGTTTTACTACTTCAATTTCCTGAGGTGTTTTAATGCTTCGCAATTCCTTCATCAATTTGGCGGCTCTTTCGTATTGGTGCAAAGGATATCGCTCTTTCATTTCATCAACAAAGCGGTAATCTCTTGAACGCACAAGGCTTGCCTTGCGGTCATTTTCATTTGTATCAAGGTAAATGGTATCTGCTAAATGAATCCATGGCTGTAGTAATCCATCAAGCGAGTCTAACCAAACAATTGTTTGCATACCACTTATAGCAGTTGCTTCTTCTTTTCGCAATCGTTTGCCATCCCATTTTTCCTTCAATTCATTAGGACGAACGAGTACCAGTACTTCTTTATATTTTGGATCGGGGTTATCAGGGAATAAAATAACCATGCTGTCTTCCTGCATGATTCCACTTAACCAATACAAGTCGCTATTCTGTTGAAAATTGTAAATGGCATCTCCGTTTCTTGGTACTTCATCATTGCTTACAAAAATGGCAATTGAATTAGGTTTCATTCGGTCTAAAAAACGCTGCCTGTTTATAGAAAATAATTCAGAGTCGATTGGTAAATGTTTCATTCATTACAATTGTAAGGAGGCAAATTAAGAATTCTTTATTAGCCAACATCTTGATAATAATTAATTGCGTTGCAAAATGACAATTAAAAAAAACAAAAACAAGATCTTGCCATATACTATTTATTCTATGCGCAACTATTATATTTTAGCTCGGTTATCTTTTTAGGAATATTTTAATATGTGTACAAATAACACAGCATTGCTTAACAATTAGGTAATATAGTAACTTTGCCGACTAAATAAACGATTGCCTGCTATGTCAGTACCTACAATTTCTTTCTCTACGGAGAACCTAGTGAAGATGGGCCTAAAACACACTGAAAGTATTCATTACCAATCATCCCCTGAAGAATTAGTTGAAGATACCCTGAGAATGAGGGAAGGCGTTCTTACCGATACTGGAGCACTTGCAATAAATACCGGCGAGTTTACCGGAAGATCTCCGAAAGACAAATTCACTGTAAAAGATGAAACAACTGAAAAAACAGTAAACTGGAACGAATTCAATATTCCTATTGAAGAAAAATATTTTCATGTTGTTCATAAAAAGATGATGGAATACCTTGATGCGCAACCAGAAATTTGGGTAAGAGATTGTTACGCCTGCGCAGACCCGCGATACCGCTTGAACATAAGAGTGGTAACAGAAAAGCCCTGGACCAATTTATTTGCATACAATATGTTTCTTCGTCCTACCGAAGAAGAACTTGAAGATTTTGCACCTGAATGGCACGTCATTTCTGCCCCAGGTTTACAATTAGACCCTGAAACCTGTGGTACAAGGCAACACAATGCCGCTATTGTTTCATTTAAACACAAAACCATTTTAATTGCGGGCAGCGGCTACACAGGTGAAACAAAAAAAGGAATATTTACCATCCTAAATTATATTCTGCCGCATGAAAAAAATGTATTAAGCATGCATTGCAGCGCTAATATGGGCGAAAAAGGCGATACCGCTATATTTTTTGGATTAAGTGGTACCGGGAAAACAACGCTTAGTGCAGATCCGAAAAGAAAACTAATAGGTGATGACGAACACGGATGGACAAAGGATAATATTTTTAATTTCGAAGGTGGATGTTATGCAAAGCTTATAGGTTTAACAGAAGACAAAGAACCTGAAATTTATAATGCTATACGACCGGGAGCCATTGTAGAAAATGTGCGTTTTATTAAAGGAACGAACAAGATCGATTTCCACGACGGATCAATCACAGAAAATACACGGGTTTCTTATCCACTTGATTATATTTCGAATGCACAAGAACCTTCTATCGGCGGAATTCCAAAAAATATTTTCTTTTTAACCTGCGATGCTTTTGGTGTATTGCCTCCAATTTCCAAATTAACTCCAGGCCAGGCTATGTACCAGTTTATTTCTGGTTATACAGCAAAAGTTGCGGGTACGGAAGCCGGCGTTACGGAACCTAAGCCAACATTTAGTGCATGCTTTGGAGCGCCTTTCTTACCATTACACCCCGGGCATTATGCACAAATGCTGGGAAATAAAATGCAGGATCATAATGTAAATGTTTGGATGGTAAATACCGGGTGGACTGGCGGCCCTTATGGCGTTGGCAACCGGATGAAATTATCTTATACAAGGGCAATGATCACTGCGGCTTTGGAAGGAAAACTAAATAATGTTGAAACTGAAATAGACCCGGTTTTCAATTTTGCAATTCCAAAAGAAGTACCTGGCGTTCCTACAGAAATTTTGAATCCTAAAAATACATGGAGCGATAAGGCTGCTTACGATGCGAAAGCAAAATATCTTGCTGGCCTTTTCGTCAAGAACTTTGAAAAATACGCTCCCGGTGTAACAGATGAAATTCTTTCTTCTGCACCTAGTGCCTGATTCAAAAATATTTTTAATAAGGAAAAACACTCAACCTAAAGTTGGGTGTTTTTTTATCTATAAATGGTCGATTATAATCGAAGGATTTTTTTAGTTGAGCTTTTTTTGTTTTTATTTAACGGCTTGAGTTTTAACTTGAAATAATTTCCGGTTCTAACCTATCGTTATCTAATACATATGCCAAACCTGTTCCACCTATTTATTCTATCCCTTTTTACTACAATCAGTTTTTCTGGTACTCCTAAGCAAATCATTTCCAGGGAGGCAATTGATCTACCTGTATTACCTGCTGGTGTTAATGATGAAAAAAGTGAAAACCCAGAATATATTCCATGGCTTGGTGACCGTTTGCTGATCTGGGAAGATTTTCAAAGTACACCAAAAAGAAACACCGATGCAGTGGCTTCTACAAGTACTTCTTTAGGGCTGGCCTACCAATTAAATAATGGCGACCTTACTTACCAGGTTACATGTAATTTTTCTAAAACAAAATCGTGGGGACTTGTAAAAACCGCCTACATTTTAGCGCATGAACAAGGCCATTTTGATATAACTGAAATTTATGCCCGCAGGCTACACCAGGCTTTGTTAGAATATAAATTCGACAGGAAAAATTACCAGAAAGACATTAACAGGATTTATCAAAAAATTGTAAGAGAAAAAGAAGCACTTCAAAATTTATACGATAAACAAAGCGATCATAGCAGGAACAAACATACACAAGCCGCCTGGCTGGAAATTATTGACGCATTATTGACTGAGACAGACCCCTATGCCAATTACCCTTAGTTTTTTTGAAAAGCAATAGAACTCGCTTACCTTAAAGGCATGAAGAAAGCTTATATCATTTACTTTATTGCTGCTTTTTTGTCGGCTGTTGCTGCCGTGTACATGTTTTTAAATCAATTTAATTACCGGGGAACAATTGCAATTATATTTTTTCTTGTTTTTCTCCTGACAGGGATCAATCAATATAAGAGATCGAAGATTATTTAAAACAAGCCGTACAACTGTGAATCAACTTTGGTAATTATTTTACCTAGATCTTCTTCATTTTCTCCAAACTTATTTTCATCACCGTTAATAATTAATAAAGGACCTTCTTTGTAGCTTTCGATCCATTTATTATAATATTCATTTAGTTTTTTTAAATAATCAAGACGAATATTTTCTTCATACTCCCTTCCTCTTTTTTGAATTTGACCAACCAAAGTTGGAACCGAACATTGTATATAGATTAAAAGGTCCGGGGGTTGAACCATCGTTTTAAGCGTTTCGAAGAAAGTGAAATAATTTTCAAAATCTCTTTTGCTCATCAAATTCATTTCATGAAGATTGGGCGCAAAAATGTGCGCATCCTCATATATGGTACGATCCTGAATTATGGTTTCAGTTCCGCGATGTATATCGAGTAACTGGTTTAAACGGCTGTTTAAAAAATAGATCTGTAATTGAAAACTCCAACGAGGCATATCCTCGTAAAAATCGTTGAGGTAAGGATTGTGGTCTACATCTTCAAACTGGGGAATCCATTTATAATGTTTGCTTAATTGCTCTGTAAGTGTTGTTTTTCCGGCACCAATATTTCCTGCAACTGCTATATGTTTCGGCTTTTTCAATTTCATGTTTTTAAAAATAGGGCTTTCCTTTTAACAGGCAAGTTTTCTTATAAATAATTCAATCCAATCATTTCTCTTACACGAATAATTGTTTCTTTCGCACTTTTACTTGCCTTTTCAGCACCTTGCTCCAAAACCGTTTTCAAATATTTTCGATCGTTAAAAATACCTTCTGTTTTTTCCCTAATTGGTGCAATAAACTTCACCATGTCCTCTGCAAGTTGCTTTTTCATGTCGCCATACCTAATGTTGGCAGAATTGAAATCAGCTGTAAATTTTTCCAGGGTGGTTTTGTCGCTAACCAATTGCATTAGCTGAAAAATATTTTGAATGTAATCAGGCATTTGGCTATTTGGTTCCGTGGGACCACTATCGGTTTTTGCTTTCATTACTTTTTTCCGGATCAGTTCATCATCATCAGCCAGGTACAGTGTTGCTAACTGATTTTCGCTTTTACTCATTTTTCCAGATCCATCAAGACTTGGCACTTTTATTAAATCTTCTCCATAATTAAATGCAAGCGGCTCCGGAAAAAGTTCTCCATACCTATGATTAAACCGCTGCGCAAAATTCCGGGTCATTTCCAGGTGTTGCTCCTGGTCTTTACCAACAGGCACATACTTTGCCCGGTGAATAATAATATCAGCAGCCATTAATACGGGATATGTAAGCAAACCAGCATTTACATTTTCTGGATTTAAGCG
>JAKFCI010000268.1:0-1533 GCA_036676725.1 Chitinophagaceae bacterium | reverse complement strand
GCACCTAAAGTTCTTGATAAAATAAAAAAAGATGCGCCTGTTTTGTAAGATGCAAATCCCAAACGGGTACTCAAATAATTATATATAGATGTAAGATTGAGCCGGTAATAAAGCGGCAACAAAACATATGCAATAACCACGTAACCTATCAGGTAACCTAACACCACCTGGAAATAAGAAAAGGCTTCAAAACCTTCACCAAGTGGCTTCCCTACGGCACCGGGCACGCTTACAAACGTTACACCACTCAACGAAGTACCAATCATTCCAAATGCAACAAGCATCCAGTTGGAACTTTTATTTCCAATAAAAAAAGATTCGTTATTTGAATTTCTGGAAGTGTAGTATGCTACTATCAGCAAGATCACGAAATAGCCAATCACGAAGGAGAACAACAAAGCTGGAGACATGCATTATTTTTTGATGAACAATCACGAAGTTGCAAATGTAATTTTTGAAGTTAAAGAAATTTACCTTCCTTTTGAATATTGAAATATATTTTGCAACATGCACATAAAATCATTGGCTATTTTTTGCGGATCGAAAACGGGTTCTAATTTAATTTACAAACAACATGCAACAGAGCTAGGCGTGTTGCTTGCAAACAACCAAATCAATTTAATTTATGGTGGTGGCAAAAATGGATTAATGGGCGTTGCAGCAGATACTGTAATGGAAAATGGTGGTATTGTTCGTGGTGTTATTCCCCAGGTATTAATGGAATGGGAACACCAGCATGAAAATATTAGCGAGTTATTGGTAGTAGAAGACATGCACGTACGCAAACGTAAACTATACGAATTATGCGATGGTGCCATTATTTTACCCGGGGGCTTTGGCACCTTGGATGAATTATTTGAAATGCTGACCTGGAATCAATTATCCATTCATGATAAAAAAATATTCATTCTTAATAGTGGTGGCTTTTACGATCATTTATTAAACCACCTTAAGCTATTGGCTGCGGAAGGATTTTTGTATGGCGAACTGGAAGAAAAATTGATTGTATTAAACGAACCGCAGGACCTGTTGCAATATATATTTATTAAAGACTGAAGTTGTAACCAAAATTATAGACAGGGCGTTTGCCATATGGTGTATTCTTATCCTGCAGTACATCGTACGCAATTGATATAATAAATGCACCCCTGCCCGCTGGCAAAGCAGCACCACCACCTAACAATAAACTTGGTGCAATCACGGCATCTAATTTATATTCTTCTTTTGGCGGACCATAAAAAATTTGATTTCCAAAAATGTAGTTGGCTTCTGGTTGTACTTGCACAAAAAATTGTTCGAGCGGGTAAAGCCTTGCAAATAAATTTAAACCAGTAACATTTTGTGAAACCTTGCGATAAGGATTGTCAAACTGGTCTCTTTGTTTATAACTTACATACTGACCATTTAGCCCTATACCTGCCGCAAAAAGTTTACTGAAACGATAACCAACTTGTGGTGAAATATTGATCAATGTATAGTCGCCTAACGTTAGGCCAAAGTTGCCGCCAACAAATAAGTTTTCTTTTTGAAAAC
>JAKFCI010000267.1:0-5110 GCA_036676725.1 Chitinophagaceae bacterium | reverse complement strand
GACTGACCTAAAAGCAGGGCACCGGCGTAAAATAATTCGCTAGACCAGTCGATGAAAATTGTATAAAGTATATCACCTATGACACCCATTATTCCAAAACTAATGAAACGCTTTAATAAAAAAAGCAATCAGTTACAAAATGTGAATAACTACAGTACGACATAAATAAGTGTCATCTACCGATAGAAACAAGAAAGGAAGCAACTACGCTTCCTTTTTCTATTGGGCCCAACCATGGAGACCGTATACGACCGAGGATATGTTAAACCGCCTTAAGTCGATTATGTTTGAAGTCCAACATGCCGTTGTTTATATCCCTCATGGTTTCATCGGGTAATGAATGCAGATAGTGTGTTGTTGTCTCAAGTCTGCTGTGTCCCATCATCCTACTGATTATCGATACGTTGATGTTCTTCATCGCCAAGGAAGTTGCCATTGAATGTCTCGCTAGCGACATGTTCAATTCCTCAATACCTAAGTGTGGTGCCATCCTACCAAGTATCCTATTGGTCTGTCGCTTCCATGTCTTCAATGCGATGTATCGCTGTTGTTCGTTCTCGCAATCGTTGAACAGTGGGAATATGTAGTTATCCGGCTTCGCCTTGTTGCCATACTTCTTTATCACATCAACCAAGTATGGGTGGAGGAATAATACAATGGGTTCGGCATCCCGTCTAGTGCGTATAGTCTTGTGTCTTTCAAATGTTAATTTGTCTCCCTTGAGGTCTTTGTACTTCAACGACATAATATCCTTAGGGTTCATGCCGTTCGCAAGGAATGAGAAGAACCAAAACGATTTGCACCTCACACCTGCTTCCGTCTTAGGTTCATACATATAAAAGGCTTCCACTTGGTTCGGGTACAAGACATCCTTTGACTTCTTACCAGTGAATATTTTGTAATCCTCAAAAGGGTAGTGCTTCTTATTAAGTTTCTTCGCTTTGAAACATCTGTTGAATATTGACCGCAGACATCGCAGGTACATTGATATGGTTGACATAGAACAACCCACATTCTTCATATGGGTCTCGTATCCCTTAAGGTATCTAACGTCTATGTCTTGCAGATTGAGGTTCTTACGGTAGTCCAGAAGAGACCTGAGTGCGTTTGTATACATCTCGGCAGAACGTACTTGTTCACCACCATTGAGTTCATAGATGTATAGGTTGAACTGACTCTCCATATCCAACAACTGACTTGCCTTCACGATGTCAACCTCCGAGTAGAACGATTGATTGAAGTTGTCCTTAGTAATCACTGTTAAATTGTCCAATACATCTTGGGCCTTCTTGCGTTGTAACAACATCTCATCTCTCAACTTCTTTTGCTTCTCGTTCAATGTACCCGCATTGTTGATACACTTCAAATAGTCCTTTACCGTTGATGTTAGTTTGAGAGTTACCAACCATTGTTTGCGCATGTGACATACACGGATACATACCGGATGTCCACCTTCTCTTGACCTGGATTTGTCTAAGAATAAATTCGCTGATGCCATAAAATAAAGTGTGTATGTTTTTAATTACACATAGCGAGTATAGCAGATAAACCAATCCGTAGTACATAAGGGCAGGATACCCATGTATCATTTAACGTACACCAGGAGAATAAAAGGACGAAAACAACCAGGTAAAGTGGAATGACATTTCATTGAATTCCTCAATGTATTCTTTAATCATCAATAGGAACACTTGATGGCGAAAGGATTATTTTCCCTAGGAAAGCGGAATGATATTTCAATCCATGTACTACATTATGTACTACACTTAATGAAACCCCCACCAATTGTACTATATACAGTCTGCACATAAACACACATACATTTGCAAACCAACTAATTAAGAAGTGCTTGCCCCTTCTTACAAGCAGAGGGTCGGCGGTTCGAACCCGTCAACTCCCACAAAAAGCCCGAAAATTTCGGGCTTTTTCTATTATTAAAAAATTTCATCCAAGAATATTTCTTCACTCGTTTCCCTTTTACAATTGCATATTTAAGCGCAAACATTTTGGCTCCCGCCAATATTGTTTAAATTTGTGACTGAAACTTTATGCATGGGGATAACTGAAAACGATACAAAAATTTTACAGGAAACGGATACAGATGTTTTAACCGAAGATCCATTACAATTAAGAACACATTATTTTATACAAAACAGCGATGCGGTGATCAATCTTTCCTCTTTGCCTTCATTACCAGATGATAAAGGCACTGTCGTTTTATTAAATGCGCAAGGAATTATTATAGATGAAGTAAATTATTCAGAAAAATGGCATTTTCAATTAATAACAAACAACGATGGTGTTGCACTTGAAAGAATTGACCCATCTTCTGAAACACAAAATGAACAAAACTGGCATTCAGCCGCTTCTACAGCTGGTTATGGCACACCAGGTTACCAAAACAGCCAGTATAAACAGGCAAATAATGGTGCTGCAAAAATTGAAATAACACCAAAAATATTTTCGCCTGACAATGATGGTTTTAATGATGTTGCTACAATAAATTATAATAGCGAACAAAGTGGTTATGTGGGAAATGTAATAATTTTTGATGCGGGTGGAAGGCAGGTTCGTCACTTAGTAAAAAATGCGGTGTTGGCAATAAAAGGTTTTTGGACCTGGGATGGACTTGGTGAAAATGGAAAGAAATTACCGATTGGAAATTATATTATCTATACAGAAGTATTTAATCTTGAAGGCAAGAAGGAAAGCTTTAAAAATGTGGTTGTCCTTGGTAGAAGGCTGAATTAAAAAAGCCAACCGTGTGGCTGGCTTTTCTTAAAACATTTTTTTACCGGTTAACCCAGTTCAATATCAAAATTTACCAAATCCTGGAACTGCTGTAAACGAATATCTATGTCAGCTCTTGAAATCTCTGTCAAACGCTGGATTCCAAATTTTTCTACACAAAAACTCGCCATTGCCGAACCAATGATGATGGCAGTTTTCATGTTTTCAAAAGAAATATCTTTTGTACGTGCGAGGTGACCTATAAAACCACCGGCAAATGTATCACCGGCACCAGTCGGGTCAAATACATCTTCCAAGGGCAACGCCGGTGCAAAGAAAACCTGGTCTTCGTGGAATAGTAATGCGCCGTGTTCGCCTTTTTTTATGATAAGATATTTAGGCCCCATTTTCATGATCTGTTTTGCAGCCTTCACCAATGAATATTCGTGGCTTAATTCTCGTGCTTCACTGTCGTTCACCATCAATACATCAACTTCCTTCAATACTTCTTTCAGATCATCCAGCGCTATTTCCATCCAAAAATTCATTGTATCCATTACAATTAATTTTGGCCGGCTTTTTAGTTGTTTAATAACACTCATTTGCACGGCTGGCACAAGATTGCCCAACATCAAAAATTCGCAATCCTGGTAACTTTCAGGCACTTCGGGCTTAAAGTTTTCCAACACATTTAATTGTGTTTCAAGTGTATCCCTGGTATTCATATCCATGTGGTATTTGCCACTCCAAAAAAATGATTTCTCATCTTTTTTTATTTGAACACCTTCCATATCTACACCCCTGTTTTCTAATGCATTTAATTCTTCCTGGGGAAAATCGTAGCCTACAACAGATATTTGTTTGATAGGATTTGTAAAATTTGAAGCGCTCCAGGCAATATAGGTAGCCGCACCACCAATGATCTTATCACTTTTACCAAAAGGAGTTTCAATAGCATCAAAAGCCATGGAACCAACAACAATAAGAGACATAAAAATTTGAAATTTAGAGTTGAATCCGCAAAAAATGCGGGTGCCAATCTTTAGAAAGGCGTGCAAACCTAAGGCATTTTTGCCAGTCAGGCTGCATCCTCCCTATCTTTGAACGACTTGCTTTAAAAGCATTGCTATTATGATCCATTTTCATTCAATACCCGTTAAAAAAGTTCAGAAGGAAACAGATGATTGCGTTTCAATTGTATTTGATGTACCACCCGAACTGAAAGACCTTTTTAAATTCAAGCAAGGACAAAGTCTCACTCTTCGCAAAACATTAAAGGGAGAGGAGCAGCGAAGAAGTTATTCAATTTGCAGCAGCCCCTTGGATGGTGAATTAAGAATTGCCGTAAAAAAATTAGAAGGTGGTATATTTTCGGTTTTCGCAAATGAAGAATTAAAAGCAGGCGATTATTTAGATGTGATGCCGCCTGTTGGAAAATTTTATACCGAGCTCGATCCAAATCAAAAAAAGAATTACGTTGCTTTTGCAGCAGGCAGTGGTATAACGCCAATGTTATCCATTATAAAAACAACCTTGTTAACCGAACCATTAAGTTCTTTTACCCTTGTATTTGGCAACAAAACAAAAAACTCCATCATTTTTAAAGAAGAATTAGAAGCTTTAAAAGATAGATACATTGATCGTTTTCGCATGTACCATGTACTTAGCCAGGAAAAAAGCGATGCACTCATAAATTATGGAAGGGTAGATAAAGAAAAATGTGCTTTACTATTTAGTAAGGTGATTGATTTGAAAAAATGCGACGAATTCTTTCTTTGCGGCCCCGAAGGGTTAATCTTTTCAGTTCGCGATTATTTGCAGGAACATGGTGTTTCAGAAAAGCACATCCACTTTGAATTATTCACTATTCCCGGGCAAAAAAAATCGGTTGCAGAAAAAAAAGAAATTATAAAAGACACCGGACCAAAATCAAAAGTGAGTGTAAAACTTGATGGGATCATGTTTGATTTTGAACTTGCACATGGCGGGCAAAGCATACTGGATGCTGCTTTACAACAAGGCGCAGACCTTCCATATGCATGTAAAGGTGGCGTTTGCTGCACTTGCAAAGCCAGGTTATTAGAAGGCCAGGTAATTATGGATGAAAACTGGGGATTGGAACCAGACGAAGTTGAAAATGGATTTATCCTCACCTGTCAATCGCACCCCACAACAGAAAAAGTGGTAGTTGATTTTGATGTTAAATAGTTTGCCGATGGAAATCTTTTGCAGTGAATGTATTTTGCCCTTTGTTAAACAAACATAATAAAAAAAGAAAACGAAGAAACCTATTCTCATAAAAATATATACTTATTAACCCAATAGCAACAACGCAATAAGTAAATTTGTATTCAACGATTTGCTATGTCAGTACAGGAAT
>JAKFCI010000266.1:0-4120 GCA_036676725.1 Chitinophagaceae bacterium | reverse complement strand
AATATTAAACATCGAACCTTATGACAATAATTGTAAGAGAACCAATGATGCTCTTTTTTTGTTTTGCATTATGCACCAGTTGCGGTACTTCATCAAACCTCTATAAAACAGGCGATCAAAATAAAATCTACAGCGGGCAGTTAGATGAAATAACGTACCAGTCTTTGAAACAAGCATTACCGGTGACACCAGTTTTGAAGGACACGATCATTATCAAATATGATTACAACATTAAAACCTGCTGGAGTATATTAGACCAAAGTGACGACAACCATATTAAAGGCTTTGTTACTACGCATAACGAAAGGGTTCAGCAGGTTTTAATGTCGCGGCCAAATGTTTCGGTTTTCGATTTCAGGGAGCCGGGTAACAACCTGAATAAAATTAAAAAATGGAATCCTGCGATTATTGTGGACAGTACCAAACAGTTGTACAACCTGCTTTTTAAAGAGCGTGCTGCCTGCGGTAATTCAATGATTGTCCTTCCCGACAAAAGATTTGTTTTTATCCGTTCAGATTCACATTCAGAAGCTTTGAATTTAAACCAAGAAAAAATAAAAGAATACCTGGCAGGAAAATAAAAACGGCTATACAAAAGTATTAACCATCAAATTCTAAAATGAAACTTACATTATTGCTCCCGAGTTTCTTTCTAACCTTTTCTTTTTTAATGCTGCTTCCTGGCTGCAATGATAATGGTATGGATTATACAAAGGAATCTGGGGAGTTATTGAAATTGGAAAGAGAAGCAATAAAACGAGAGTTTCAAAATGACACCGCATTTCTATCTTCTATAATGGATTCAACTTTTATAGAACTTTCCAAAAATGGAATTAAAAATAAACATGAAGTTTTAAAAACCATTTACCAGAACAACGTCGATAATCAGCAAAAAAATATTTTACTTGATTCGTTTTTGTTGGATGATCCGGTGATCCATTTATACGAGAATACTGCGGTAGTAACATTTATTATGCATACTTTTCGCAGAAAAGTTGATTCTACATTTGATCGGAGAACCAGGTTTTACGACGTTTGGGTAAAAAGAGATGATAAATGGAAAGCTGTGACGTGGCAGGCTTCGCCGGTAGAATGATTGATCATTTTTTCCAGGAACAATAATCATAATTGCGGCCTTTAATGCCAGAGTCTTCCGGGAAGAAATGATCCACTCTTTCCATTTAACTTGCAGGATGGCATTTTTGGAGGTAACTGGTGTAGGAAGACTGGAAGGCGATAAAAGGATATTAAATGGAATCAGTTTCTCCATGGAACGTTTTCAAAAATTGGCCATTGCAGGGGCCACCGGTTCGGGAAAAACCTCCTTGCTAAAGATCATTGGTGGCCGCTTGCAACCAAATGAAGGAAAAGTATTTTTTGATGGCGCCAAATTAAAAGGCCCCGAAGAAAAACTAATGCCGGGTCATCCGAAAATTGCTTACCTCTCGCAGCATTTCGAACTCCGGAATAATTACCGGGTAGAAGAAATAATGCAACTCAATAATCATTTCAGTAATGCAGCTGCGGAAAACCTGTTTCAACTTTGTGACATCACCCATTTGTTACGCAGGTGGACACATCATTTATCCGGTGGTGAAAGACAGCGTGTGGCACTCGCCTCTTTGTTGTTATCGGCACCTTCGCTTTTATTACTTGATGAACCCTTTACCAACCTGGATGCTTTTCATAAAAGCACATTAAAAAGCGTGTTGGAAAATATTGGTGCAGAATTGAAGATCACTTTCCTGTTGGTTTCTCATGATGCGGCAGACATTCTACCCTGGGCAGATGAAATGCTGGTACTGGAAGAAGGAAAGCTGATACAACAGGGAACACCGGCACAAATTTATTTTCAACCTATAAATAATTATACAGCGGCTCTTTTTGGTGCTTATATAAAAGTTACCCCTGAACTACGAGAAGCCTTTGCTCCTTTTTCGGCAAACCCATTGACGCAAACCATTATCAGGCCCTCGCAATTACGTCTTGTAGAAAAAGGCAATGGGGTAAGGGCAGAAGTGGTCAAAACCAGTTTGATGGGGACACATTACGAAACGGAAGTAAAAAGCAGCGCCGGTACCTTCCTGTTCCATCATCCCAATCATATTGGCCGCGAAACAGTGGTTTACCTGGCGCTTGATGATTTAAGCGGAATGCGCTGATTGTTGAATGATCATTTGCCCCCGATCATTTTTGCTTGCTGCCTAAAATTACCAAACGTACAAGTGTGCGACGCAACAGGCGATGAACAGGATTACTGCTGCCGGTAACCATAAAAATTATATTCTTAAACCCTGAATGAGCTAATTAACCCAGTTTCCTCGTTTTGCTTTAATTTCACGCCGCATTTAATGCTTAAAATACTTAGAACATGGCTGAAGTGATTTTGATGCCCCGGTTAAGCGATACAATGACAGAAGGTGTTATTGCAGAATGGCATAAAAAAGTGGGCGACCCCGTAAAGAAAGGTGAATTGCTGGCGGAGATAGAAACCGACAAGGCAACTATGGAGCTGGAAAGTTATAAAGATGGTACCCTTTTGCATTTGGGCGCCAACAAAGGTGAAAAAATACAGGTAAACGACTTGCTTGCCATAATCGGTCAGCAAGGAGAAGATATTTCGGCGCTCCTAACAGGAAATAAACCGGCTGCGGCCCAACCTGATACGACAACACCCGTTACTAAGGAATCAACAACAACCGATAAGGCAGAAGGTGATGTACCACCGCAAGGACAGGCTGCTGCACAACCACAAGGTGCTGCATTGGATATCAGCAAAATGGAAGAAGTGGTGTTGATGCCACGGCTAAGCGATACCATGACAGAAGGCGTAATTGCCGGATGGCATAAAAAGGTGGGCGATGAAGTAAAGAAAGGCGATGTGCTGGCGGATATTGAAACGGATAAAGCCACCATGGAATTGGAAAGTTATAAGAATGGAAAACTATTACACCAGGGTGCACAACCCGGTGAAAAAATTGCGGTAAACGACCTGCTTTGTATTATTGGTGAAGAAGGAAAAGTTGATGTTGCTGCAATTATTGCGGCAAGCAAAGGTGGAAGCCAACCTCAAAAAGCAGAAGCACAACCTGCTGCAGCTGCTGCGCCGCAACAACAAGCATCAAATGCACCGGTTGCCGCTCCCGCTCCACAAGCAGCAGGCACAGCCCAAGGAGCAACAACAGATGCACGTGTAAAAGCTTCACCGCTTGCAAAGAAACTGGCACAGGAAAAAGGCATCAATCTTTCGCAGGTGCATGGAACCGGGGATAACGGCAGAATTACGAAAAGTGATATAGACAACTTTAAACCTGCTGCAGTTGAAAGCAATCCTGCTGCAGCCGCACAGCCACAAGCTGCTGCAAGACCCGTAGTTACCGGCGAAGAAGGTTATACAGATATAAATGTTTCGCAAATGCGCAAGGTAATTGCCAAGCGTTTAGCGGAAAGCAAATTTGGTGCACCGCATTTTTACCTGACCATGGAAATAAACATGGATAAGGCAATGGAAGCCCGTGTGCAAATGAATGAAGTAAGCGAAGTGAAGATCTCGTTTAATGATATGGTAGTGAAAGCTGTTGCCATGGCATTGCGCAAACACCCGGCTGTTAATTCATCGTGGATGGGCGATTTTATTCGTCAAAATCACCACATACATGTTGGTGTAGCCGTTGCCATTGAAGATGGTTTGATCGTTCCGGTCATTCGTTTTGCAGACAACAAAACACTGAGCCAGATTGGAATTGAAGTAAAAGAACTGGCTAACAAAGCGAAGAATAAAAAATTACAACCAAACGAATTCACAGGCAATACATTCACCATTTCTAATTTAGGAATGATGGAGATTGATGAATTTACCGCCATCATTAACCCGCCCGACAGTGCAATTATGGCTGTAGGCAGGATTAAAGAAATAGTGGTGCGTAAAGGAGATGGTTTTGGTGTAAGCAATGTAATGAAAGTAACCCTTAGCTGCGACCACAGAAGTGTAGATGGCGCAGTGGGTGCAGCATTCCTGCAAACATTTAAAAAATATTTAGAGAACCCAGTTACGATGTTGGTGTAACCGCTGGCAACATAAATAAAAAAACCTCTAAACATTTAGAGGTTTTTTTTATGG
>JAKFCI010000265.1:0-5976 GCA_036676725.1 Chitinophagaceae bacterium | reverse complement strand
TGTATTCATTCAAAAATATACCGGTTACATCTCACCGGCCATTTTTGCTGTATTTCTTTTAGGCTTTTTTTGGAAGCGAACAACCTCAAAGGCCGCCATTGCCGGTATTATTGGTGGTGTGGCATTAATGGTTTTGTTTGATAAAGTATTACCTGGCTACTTCCAGGAAACGCCTTTGTATACAGCATTTATGAATGCCCAGGGAGTTTATGAAATTCCTTTCTTGATCAGCATGGGCTGGGTATTCTTCTTTACTATTTTGCTCATGGTTATAATTAGTTTGTTAGATGTTAGAGGCAGTAAAGAAGTAAATGCTTTGGAAGTTGATACCACCATGTTCCGTGTTTCTCCTGGCATTTTAACGATGATCATTATTATTACCGGTATTTTGCTGGCTTTATACATACGTTTTTGGTAAAGACCATTTGCCTATTTAAAAAGCAACCAGGTAACGGTTGCTTTTTTTTATAGTCCAGACCAGCTTTTAACTTTAAAAAATATCAGGCGAAGGCACAATCGTTTTAAATTTTAGCACAATTAAAGGGTGCCGATTTATAATAAAACTCAATATTGTACCTTCGCCCCGCATTTTTAATTATAAAACGCTAAATAATATGTCAGTAAAAGTTGCTATTAATGGTTTTGGTAGAATTGGTCGACTGGTATACCGCCAGATATATAATATGGAAGGAATTGATGTAGTCGCCATCAATGACCTTACTAGCCCGGCTGTATTAGCACATTTATTAAAATACGATAGTGCGCAAGGACGTTTTCATGGTGATGTAACCAGTACTGATAATTCAATTTTAGTGAATGGAGATGAGGTAAAGATCTATGCACAAAAAGATCCTGCTCAAATTCCATGGGGGCAGCACGGTGTTGATGTAGTTATTGAAAGCACTGGCTTCTTTACAGATAAGGATAAAGCACAAGCACATATTACTGCAGGTGCAAAACGTGTTGTTATTTCTGCACCGGCAACGGGTGATTTGAAAACCGTTGTTTTTAATGTGAACCACGAAATTTTAGACGGTTCTGAAACGATCATTTCTTGTGCATCTTGTACAACCAACTGTCTTGCGCCAATGGCAAAAGTGTTGAATGATAAATATAAGATTGTAACAGGTTTGATGACAACGATTCATGCCTACACAAACGACCAGAACACTTTAGATGCACCACATCCAAAAGGAGACCTTCGTCGTGCAAGGGCTGCAGCGCAAAACATTGTTCCAAACAGCACCGGTGCTGCAAAAGCAATCGGTCTTGTATTGCCCGATCTTAAAGGAAAGCTTGATGGTAGTGCACAACGTGTTCCAACGATCACTGGTTCATTAACCGAGTTAACAACCATCCTGGAAAAGAAAGTAACCGTTGAAGAAATTAATGCTGCCATGAAAGCGGCTGCCAACGAAAGCTTTGGTTATAACGAAGATGAAATTGTAAGCACCGACATTATCGGAATTACTTTCGGATCATTGTTTGACGCTACTCAAACCAAAGTAACAACAGCAGGTGATACACAAATGGTAAAAACCGTTAGCTGGTACGATAACGAAATGAGTTATGTATCACAATTGGTACGTACCGTTCATCACTTTGCGCAAATGATCGAAAAAAAATAAGATGAAACCAGCAGCAACAATACTATTGAACTTTGTTGCGACGCTCCGTTCATCTTTATGTTTTCTATAAAACTTAAGGCAAAAGGCTTTCCTTCGTGGAAAGCCTTTTGCAATTAAAATAATTAATTATGTCCACATTTTCTGATTACAACTTTTCCGGTAAAAAAGCACTTGTTCGTGTAGATTTTAATGTGCCCTTAGACGATAATTTTAATATTACAGATGATACAAGAATTTCAGCAACCATTCCAACAATTAAAAAAATATTAGCCGATGGTGGTTCTGTTATTTTAATGTCGCATTTTGGTCGTCCAAAAGGTGGTCCGGAAGAAAAATATTCTTTGAAGCATTTGGTAAAGCACCTGGGTAAACTGCTTCAAACCGAAGTACAATTTGCCAATGATTCAATTGGCGACGAAGCCGTTCAAAAAGCGGCAGCACTTAAACCGGGACAAGTGTTGCTTTTAGAAAATCTTCGTTTTTATAAAGAAGAAGAAAAAGGGGATAAGGCATTTGCCGAAAAACTCTCAAAGCTGGGTGATGTTTATGTAAATGATGCATTTGGAACAGCGCACAGGGCACATGCTTCTACTTCCATTATTGCTCAATTTTTTGCTCCGGAAAATAAATTATTTGGACTGGTAATGGAAGGTGAAGTGACCAGCGCCGATAAGGTTTTAAATTCAAATCAAAAACCATTTACGGCCATCATTGGTGGCGCCAAGGTTTCCGATAAAATTTTGATCATTGAAAATTTATTGGATAGAGCCAGCGATATTATAATTGGTGGCGGTATGGCGTACACTTTTGAAAAAGCCTGCGGTGGAAAAATAGGCAGTTCTCTTTGTGAAAACGATCGAATTGATATTGCAAAAGACCTTTTGAAAAAAGCCGATGCAAAAGGTGTTTGTATACACCTTCCATCGGATTCTATTATTGCGGATAAGTTTGCAGAAGATGCGACCATTTCTTCTTCATTGAGTAATACCATCCCCGATGGTTGGATGGGTTTGGATATTGGTGCACTTGCTTGCGAAACTTTTAGAAAAATAATTCTCGCATCAAAAACCATTTTATGGAATGGTCCCATGGGTGTTTTTGAAATGGAAAAATTTCAGCATGGTACTAAAGCCGTTGCGGATGCAGTTGCTGATGCAACTGAAAATGGCGCATTTTCTCTAGTTGGTGGTGGCGATAGTGTTGCTGCTGTAAACAAATTCGGGTATGCCGATAAAGTAAGCTACGTATCTACAGGTGGCGGTGCATTGCTTGAATATTTTGAAGGAAAAGAATTGCCAGGCATTGCAGCAATCAAAAATAAATAGGTCATACACAATCAACTTTTAAAAAGACTATTAAATGAAAGTGCTTTTGCATTCAACCTGAAATTGCAAAAGCACTTTTTCTTTGATTAATGATTAAATTCCATCAACCAACCGACACAATGGCAATAATTTTTTAATTGTACTTGATGGAATGGTAATTGCAATTGTTTGCGGTGCTCATAAAAGCACTAATTTTAATTCAACTAAAAATAAAAATCAAATGAGACGTTCAATGCCCTTATTAATTGTTTTGGGTTTATTGTTAATACTATTATTCTGGGGTTGCGGCAGCTACAATGGTTTGGTTCAACAAGATGAAACTGTGAAGAAAAGCTGGAATAACGTGCAATCACAATACCAGCGTAGAGCCGATCTTATTCCTAACCTTGTGAATACAGTAAAGGGTGAGGCAAATTTTGAACGTGGTACATTGAATGATGTGATTAATGCAAGAGCAAGAGCTACATCAATGAACATTAGCCCGGAAAATCTTACACCGGAAAACATTGAAAAATTCCAGCAGGCGCAAGGTCAGTTATCCGGAGCATTAAGTCGTTTATTGGTCACCGTTGAACAATATCCAAACCTTAGGGCAAATGATGCTTTCAGGAATTTGCAAACTCAATTGGAAGGAACTGAAAACAGGATAACTGTTGCCCGAAACGACTTTAATGAAACAGTTCAGGTGTACAACACGCAAGTAAGAAGATTTCCAACTATAATATTTGCCGGTATTTTGGGCTTTAAACAAAGACAAGGTTTTACCGCTGATGAAGGATCGCAAAATGCACCAAAAGTAGATTTTGGAACAGGAACACAGCCTTCTGTAAACTTTGACTCTACAAACTAAAATTTTGAAAATATTTCCCTGGCAAAAAGACAAAGAATTTTTATCCGAAGAAGATAAAAATTCTATCGTGCAAGCTTTGCGGGCTGCAGAAGAACGCACCAGCGGTGAGATTCGTGTATTTATAGAATCTAGGTGCAAGTTTGTCGATGCCATTGATAGGGCCAGGGAAATATTCTTTTCGTTGAAGATGGAAGAAACAGCAGAAAGAAATGCCACCTTAGTGTATGTTGCTGTAAAAGATAAACAAGCTGCCATTTTTGGCGATGAAGGAATTCATCAGCGTGTTGGACAAAAATACTGGGAAGATGAAGTAAACAAAATGCTTGTTTATTTTAAGGAAGAACATTTAGCTGATGGTCTTAGCCTGGTGATTTTTGATATCGGGCAAGCATTGCATTTACATTTTCCATACGACAGAGATACAGATAAAAATGAATTGCCGGACCACATTGTGTTTGGAAAATAATCCATGAAGCGTTTAACCCTCCTCATAAGTTTATTAGTTTGCCTTAACACCTTTTCTCAAGGCATAAATAAAGTTGTTCCGCCAAAACCGGCAACACCCAAACTTGTTAATGACCTCGCAAACGTTTTAACCCCGGAGCAGGAGCAGGCTTTGGAAAGCAAACTTGTAGCTTACGACGACAGCACTTCTACGCAAATAGCTGTTGTTACCATGGCTACAACGGGCGACTACCCAATTGAAGATGTGGGATTGGAGATATTAAGACAATGGGGTGTTGGTAATAAGGAAAAGGATAATGGTATTGTTTTACTTGCGGCTATCTCTGACCGTGCCATTACCATTCGTACAGGATATGGAATGGAGGGTTCTATTCCAGATATAACGGCAAAAAACATTATTGAAAATGATGTATTACCTGCTTTCCGTGAAGGTAATTATTACCGAGGTTTTGATGAAGCGACCAATTCGATCATTAAAGCTGCAGCAGGAGAATACAAAGCACCAGAAGGATATCGTAAAAAAGCAAAAGGTGGAGGTATTAGTTTAGGAAGGATTATAATGGCATTTATAATTTTAATGATCGTGCTGAATATGTTTGGCGGCGGTGGGGGTAAAGGTGGCGGATTTATGTCGCGTCGGGGATATAGAGGTGTTGGTGGCCCTGTCTTTTTCCCAGGAGGATTTGGAGGTGGTGGATTCGGCGGTGGCGGCGGAGGTGGTTTTGGCGGCGGTGGCTTTGGAGGTTTTGGCGGCGGCGGCGGCGGCGGCGGCGGAGCCAGTGGTAATTGGTAAATAACTTCACCAATAACTAAAAGCCATTAACTGTTGTTAAAGGCTTTTTTCTTTTAAAATCAACGGTCCGGTTATTTAATTATTTATAAGTCAATGAATTTTAAGTTGCTTTCTTAACTAAAAGTTTGGAGTTCATGAATATTTCGTATCGTTTTATTTGCTGTAATTTTGAAAGGCTATGAAAAAAATCCTGTTTGCTATAACTTTTATTTGCCTGGGCTCGATTGTACAGGCGCAAAAAGTTTTTTTTATTTATTTGCAATCAGAAAAGCAAACTCCATTTTTTGTAAAAATGGGCGACAAAGTGCATAGCTCCACTGCATCCGGTTATCTTATTCTTTCTTCCTTAAAAGATAGTGTGTATGTTTTTACCATTGGGTATCCGGGGGTTAAAGCTGGTGAATCGAAATTTAGTATCTCTATAAATAATACCGACCACGGCTTCCTTATTAAAAATTTAGAAGATGGTCCTGGCTTATTTAATTTACAAACACTCTCAGTTACCAAACCTATAGTATCGAATACCAGAAATGGAGGACCACAAACTGTACGCACCGATGCCTTTACAAAATTATTATCCAGGGCAACTGACGATGCTTCGCTTTTATTGGAAACAGTGAAACCCCAAACGGTAGCTTTTGAAAAACCAAAAGAAATAAAGAAAGAGGTTGAGGTAGAAAAAATTGTTCCACCAACGGTAGAAACTGCTGCTGTTAGTGTGGAAAGCTCTATTGACGATGCCAATAGCGAGAAGACCGTAATAGAGGAAATTAAAACTGAGGATGCTGCAGCGACCCAGAAAGACCAAACTTCAGCACTGAACAAAGAAAAAGAATCAGACCAGAAGGTAAATGTGCCAACAATAAAAGAAACGAAAGGCAGCAACGGTGACCTGGTTGATTCAAATAAACAACA
>JAKFCI010000264.1:0-6367 GCA_036676725.1 Chitinophagaceae bacterium | reverse complement strand
TTCTCAACAGCGTTGCGGTAATCATCCTGCTGTGCTGCGCCACCTATGCAGGCAGCCCAGAGTGTAGAATTACAAATTACGTTTTCGGGTAATTGTTTTTCAGTAACAATGTCGGCAATTACCATTCTCCCTTTTGGCTTCAGCACCCTTGCAACTTCTGCAAATACTTTTTCTTTATCAGGGCAAAGATTGATCACGCCATTGCTGATGACCACATCAAAACTTTTATCTGCAAAAGGAAGTTTTTCAATATAGGTTTTGTGAAAGGAAACAGTTTCAAATTTGTTTTCCCTTCGCAATTGTTCTGATTTTTTCAATTGTTCATCCGTCATATCTGCACCGGAAACATGCCCGGCACTTCCAACTTTTAATGCTGCTATAAAAACATCCATCCCTGAGCCGCTTCCAAGATCGAGAACCTGGTCTCCTTCCTTAAGGTTTGCCATATCAAAATAATATCCTACCCCGGCAAATGAATCAATGGCAGCAGCAGGGATACGATCCAGGTCATTTTTTTCATACCCCAATTTTTCAGCGAGTCCCCGCCCCATTTCAAAATGATAATCGCCTTTGGGATTGAGTGCAACATCACTATACATTTTCTTTACCTTCTGCTCCAGTTCAGCAGCATCAACTTTTTTGGTGAATATTGCTTGCATAGTTATTGATTTAATTGTGCAATAAAAAAGATTGAAAACTGTCTGAATTGTAATTCTGAAAGTTTCACCACATAAAGGTGAAAACTTAAATCCGGTATTCTTTTAACATAAGATAAATAATTACCGGTGTCCCCGGATACGGCTCAGGCTCACTTGTGTAATTCCCAGGTAGGAAGCAACATACTTTAGAGGTACTCTCATTAACACATCAGGAGCTTCGTTAAGTAAGGCATTGTATCTTTCCTCCGCTGAATGAAACTGCATTCCTTCAATGCGGTTTACGGTTTCCACATAAGCAGCTTCAAATATTTTACGAAAAAGTCTTTCTATTTCAGGGTAGGTATCATATAATTTGAAAAGCTGTGTAGCGTTGATGGCAATAATTTCTGCATCTTCCAGAATCTGTATTGCTTTGCGGCTTGGCTTGCCCGTAAACAAACTCTCCACTCTTGCAATAATGCTGTTTTCAAAAAAGAAACTTTCTGTAATATCAATTCCATCTTTGAAATAATAAATTCGGGCAACTCCCTTTTTGATGAAGTAAATTGTTTTACAGGTATGACCAATTGGTTGCAGATCGTTATTTTTTTTGATGGCAACAATATTGCTTATTTCAGCAATAGCTTTTTCAGCTTCCTTTGAAAGCGTATTAAATTTTGAGAAGTATTGAAAGAGAGAGTTCATTCTTTAATTTATCTACATTTGTACATATCACTCCAAATGTATTCGCAAGTTATCAATTATATCAAACAACGGGTTGAAATCAGCCGGGAGGAGATTGAGGAAAGCCTTAAATACAGCGATTTTAAAAGATTTGCTAAGGGTGATTATATTCTGAGAGCCGGGGAGCGCTGCCGGTTTATCGGTTTCTTAAATAAAGGATTTATTGTAACAACTTTCGTGGATGAATCCGGTAACGAAAAGGCTTCTGAATTTAAACATGAAGGATGCTTTTTTACTTATACCGAAGGATTAACTAATAATAACCCTTCACACAAAAACTTTATTGCTATTGAAGATTGTGAAGCACTTGTATTAAATAAAGAACAACTGCCTTTAATTTTTAAAGCAAACCCAAAATTTGAAACCTTATTCAGCCTGATACTTGCTGAAGAATTAAGGCTTGTTCTGCTGAACGAACAAAACCGTAAAACGCAAAGCGTTGAAGAAAGATACCTTGCTCTTGAAAATACTTTCCCGCAGGCTTTGCAAAGAATACCTGTAAAATATATGGCAGGTTATCTTGGTATAGAATCCCAAAGCCTTAGCCGCCTTCGCCGCAGGCTTGCAGGCAAATGAAAGTAACCCAGGTTAGTTTTTATGATTTTTACGGTTGATAGTTTTGAATATTAAAATTCAGAATTATGAGCCTTGACAAATTTGTGTACTTACTGTTGGATAATGCGGTGAAATATTTTTTTATCTCCTTGCCCTTCTTCCTTGTGTATTATGTTTTTTTCAGAAAAAAACTATCCTATAAAAAGATCCAGGAAAAATTCCCAAAGCTGAAAGACTATGCCCGAGAATTAGGTTTCTCAACGCTTTCGGTAATTATATTTTCTGTTCCTCCGCTGCTCATGCTTTATAGTGATGCAATAAGACCTCACACTACTTTTTATACACCTGTTGAGGAGCATGGAGCGGTTTATTTTATACTTGCATTCCCCTTAATGCTTTTAATGCACGACACCTATTTTTACTGGGCTCACCGGATTATGCACCATCCCTGGCTTTTTAAAATGGTACATCTTGTACATCATAAATCTACCAATCCATCGCCGTGGGCTGCTTATGCTTTTCATCCGTTGGAGGCAGTTGTGGAGTCAATGATTTTTGTCATCTTCCTTTTTACTATTCCTGTTCACAGCATTCACCTGATGTGGTTTTTTGTTGTCAGTCTTGTATATAATGTATATGGACATTTAGGATTTGAAATTTATCCCAAAGGGTTTAATAAGCATTGGTTTGGCAAATGGATGAATACGTCTGTAAGCCACAACCAGCATCACCAGTTTTTTAAAGGCAATTACGGTTTGTATTTTACAATCTGGGACAGGCTGATGGGAACCCTGCGGCCTGATTACGATACAGCATTTGAAAACCTGAAACAAAGAGAAAACCCTGCACCTAAAACCTGCAGGGTATGAAAAGAAGAATATGATCTTTTGTCAGATGAAAAGTTTTATGTGAAACCAGGATAAAGAAACTCCCAGACATTGCACTCCGTACTTCTACCAGAAATTTCCAAGCTAATGCGGCACTGGCATGTGAGCCTCCGTCATTTTATTCCTTTCCAAGACGGTGTACTGCTGTTTTTAATTGCTGATATTCTCCAATAGTAATCATTCTGTCCCTTGCGAGTTGTCTCAAATGGTTTTGAAATGCCAATGCCTTACGCCGTTTTTTTCCTGCACATGATCATTCCGTTCGATTTATTTTTTTCTGTTTGTATGCATTGCTACTTTGTTAGCTAAGTAATATATTTTTGCCAGGATAATATTTTCAACTCCGGTTCTATACATTCCTGAATTAACTGTTATGACAAAAATGAAAGATCTTGACGATCTGTTAAATACAGATGATATGAACGAAAGCATTATTGAACTTGATGTTTTCATTAGCGAACTCTGTGCCCATGGCGACGACTTAACTAAGTTGACTGACGGGCAAAAGATATTTTTTCTAAATCAAAATCTGGAAAGGGAAATAAATAATGGCGGGTTCAACCAATTTTTCTGCAATTCAAGTGGCGACAATGCGCACGAAACAATTTTATCACTTCAGGCAATTGGTGCAACTAAAACAGGCACCCTTTTACAAAAAGCAATCGATCAATTCCCAAATAAAACAGTGCCCGCAGAACGAGATGAACGGGTGGAGATCGTTGAACAAATAGAAGAAACAGCAAATGACGTCTGGGAAAAACTTGATGAGGAGTTTTTTGCATGCGAAGACGACCTGGATGCTTTGAATATAGAGTACATTAGAAAAAACAGAAACTTCTTCTAACAATAGCCGGCGAAACGTACAGCCATTTTCCTTGATATTATTTTGCGATATACAAACTTGTTTTGTTCTAAGGTTGTGTTTATGAAAATTTCTATATTGGGCTGGGGAAAAGAAGCCAAGGATCAAGATGGCATCATTGGCGGGAAACAAGCGTGGATAACCTAAAAAAACAGGTTAAATTTAAGTAGCAGTCTGCCCACCCGTATAACCTGCTCAACCAAAACAAAAACACATATGAAACTCAATTCCATCATCTTCATCATCCTTGTTACGCTCCCTGGCTGCAAGAACTCTAACTCAAATTTCCACAATGGAACTTATATTTTTTCCGATAGCACCGTAAGGTATGCAACCAAAGAATCCATTATTATCGAGGGCAACAGTGCAACTTTACACCTGCGCTCCTTATTCAATAAATCGAAATTGAAAAAAAGCAAGTACATCTGCATTCAACACCCCAACAGTATTGACCTTCCATTAAGTAAGCAGCCCCCCATTACCATCCCGGTAGATAAAGATGGAAACTTAGTTTGGGGTGATAAGCTGTTTAAAAAACAACCCATCCCAATCATACTCAGCACGCCCATTCCTGAAGCATTCCTGGAAAGCGGGGAATAAAAACTGTTGGTTGCAGCAACGGAAGTGTCAACAGTTGAAGCCCGCCAAACTGCAAAGTTCTGATACAGGTGTTGCATAAATTAAAGTTTTTCTTTTGGCCTCAACTAATTTCGCTGTTAAATCAGCACATAATCCATACAGGAAGTTGGCAATATCTGTCAAACAACTTACCTTAAACACGAAAAACGTTCTAACAACACCCAACCCTCTTGCTATGATCATTGAATCACCAACCCAATTGGCAGAAAAAATCTGCAACGCTTCCGAAATCTTTTTTGCACGCACCAATAGAGAATTAAGAATCACCGAAGCCAACAATCTTTTCTGGTCCGTCTTTGGAAGCGATCACACATTCAATACAGGTACTTTTTTATACAACATCACACAGTTCAGCCAACTCGAAAATTTCCAGGGCCTTTGTTACGAATGTTTAAGTCAACCCGGGATAACAAAGAATTTTCAGTTACAGCTGGCAAACGGTCAACAACCGCAACAATGCCTTTGTTTCGAAATTGAATCAATTGTTGAAGACCATCGTATTACAGGTCTCAATCTCTTTGGGCGTGACTTTACAGAACAAAAAAACAAAGAAGCAGAACTCTTATACCAGGTGCGTTTGCTCGACCAGGTTTCCGAAGCTGTTATTACAACCGACATATTGTTTAATATTCTTTCCTGGAACAAACCGGCCGAAAACATTTATCATTTTTCTAAAGAGGAAATCATTGGTCGTAATGCATTCAATATATTCAACTACAATTATACCACTGGCTCAAGAGAAGAAGCAGCAAACCAGCTGATGGAGTACGACTCCTGGCAAGGTGAGGTTGATTTTATCCGGCACGATGATGCAGCACATATTTTTCTGCATGCATCAGTTACCACCATTCGTGATCAGCAAAATGCTATTCTCGGTTATGTTGCTGTTAACAGGGATATTACAGCTGCTAAAAACAGCAGTCATAACCGTTTCAGCAAAGCCGAACAAATACTTGATGCATACGCCCAAACAAGCAATGAAGGCCTCTTTATTATTGATGAAGCATACAAACTTGTTTATGTAAACAAAGCAGCTGCAGGTATTGCACAGCTTGCCATCAGCGGGCCAATAGAGCCAGGTGATGACTTAATGGAGTTGTCACACCCCAAACGGAAGCAAATCATGCAGCAGGCTTTGCAAAAAGTTTTCAGTGGCGAAACCATACGTTACGAAGCCATGTACGATTTCTTTACCGATCAGCAGGTGCATTGGTTCTCGCATATGATTACACCCATTTCAAATGAAGAAGGCAAAGTACTGTATGCATGTGCAGTAAGTACCGATATCACAAAAGAAAAACAGTTACAGCAGGAATTATTGTTGCGTGAGCAGCAGAAACGAAAAGAACTATTAACCGAAATTATTGCAGCACAGGAAAAAGAACGTCATCGCATCGCCTTTGAACTGCACGAAAACATTGCACAACTGTTGGCAATGAGCAAACTCTACATGCAATCAGCTGAGGCAACTAAAAACAATCTAACTGCTGGTCTCATCGTTAGCACAGCCATCAACGAACTCCGGAAAATCAGCTATGCACTCGATCCTGAAAATCTCAAAGCTCTCGGTCTCGTTGAAACCGTCAGGTTGCTCGTTGCCAACCTCAATAAAACCCAAAATATCAAGATCAAATTTTTTACAGAAAACTATACAGCCTATTACCCTTGCGATCATGAAATTGAATTAGCTATCTTCCGTATCATACAGACCAAGCTCGATAACATTATTCGCTATTCAAACGCCACCACAACCGAGATCACACTCTCCAAATCCAAAACAGAAGTGCTGCTCAGCATCAGTGATAATGGAATTGGATTCAATCTAAATGCAAAAGAGCAAGGCTTCGGAATAAAAAATATGTATAACCGCAGCGAGCTGTACGGTGGCTCACTGCTCATTAATACCGAACCAGGCAAAGGATGCATCTTAACTCTTTTTATGCCAACACATCATACAAAAAATCTGTAATTCCACTTGTATAAATTCAGGTAAGATGGTTATGTGCCAAAAAACAATGCTTCTGTTGAAGGAGTTAAAGGAA
>JAKFCI010000263.1:0-10436 GCA_036676725.1 Chitinophagaceae bacterium | reverse complement strand
TCCGCAAAATATTCAAAAGCCATTGCTACCGTTATTTCGAAAAAAGAAGGTTCAATTTTTTCAATTACCGGTTTCAACCTGCCAACAAAATCAACAATAAAATCTTCAGATACAAATTGCCCGTTGATCTTAATTCTTTCCTTGAAATCATATAAATGCGGTGAAGTGTATAACCCTGTTGTATAACCGTTTTCCTGGAAAGCTGCTGCCAGCATATGGCTTACAGAGCCTTTGCCATTGGTGCCGCCCACGTGTATGCTTTTAAATTTATTTTGTGGATTGCCTAAATATTCACACAGTGTATAAGTATTATCCAGGTCTTTTTTAAATGCAGCACTGCCCACGCGGCTAAACATGGGCAGTTTATAATATAAATATTCCAGTGTTTCAGTATAGTTCATAAACAGCAAATGTATTGCTGTTGTTTTTATCCGCCTTTAACCTGGAAATTAAAAATGACCGTTCCTTTTTGGCCGCCATCCGAGGTTCCTAACTTTAATTCAAATGCACGACGCCTTGCAATTTCTTTCATGCTTTCCGTGGCCGTACCTGTAGAACCCTTAGAAGTATAGGTTGCAGAAGTTACTTTGCCGCTGGCATTTGCTTCAACGATCATAGCAATGCGGGCATTGTTATTAAAATCATCTTCAAAACTTTGTGCAGGAAGATTTAAAACCCGTACACCAAAATTTTTAGGACTGCCGGTATAAACGGTTCCATTTGGATTACCACCAGGCCTTCCCTGGTCTCCTTGTCCACCGGCAATTCCTTCACCCGTTCCAGGTTTATAAGTATCCGCTCCATTGCCACCATTTCCATTGCCGCCAACAGTTCTTCCTAAAACCGCTTTTGGTTTTGGTGGCGCTTGTGTAACAACCGGCGCAGGCGTTGGATTGGCTTTTACCACTTTATTATTGTTGTCAATTTTTGTAGCATTTGGTGTAGAAACAGTTGGCTTTCTAACAACAGGTGCTTCTACATTATCAGGCCGATCATCTGTTTCAACATCCTTTGCATCACTTACATCAGATTGTACAGCCTGTGGAGGCGTGTAAGCCACTTGTTCGGCAGGTGCGGGTTCGCCCGGCAACATTGGCTGGTCATCTCCTGAGCCAAAATCACTGCTTCCCAGATTTACTTCCATCAGTTCTTCAACCGGTGGAAAGGTCTCTTGCTGGGGCAAAGGAAAATTGATCATTAAGAATAACAGCATTAATGCACCGCCCACACCAAAAGTGATGGCAGAAGCCTTTACATTTTTTTGTCTTTCAAATTGAGCCGACATGGTGATGTAGTTATTCATACAAATGTAAGATTCGTTGTGTGACTTGAGAACGATGCAAAAGTTAGATAAATTGCTTGTTCTTACTAGTATGCCGCTTTTATTTTAACATTTATCCTTTATTCAAATTGTTCGTACCATTTTACTGCTTCGATTTATAAATTTTTTTTTCAATAAAAAGTACAGTCCAAATAATGGTCCTGGCGCCAACAGCCAAAAACCGTAGGCCCCGAAACTAGAAATGAATTTTTGCAATAATTGTATGCTGATAATGGTAATACCAAAACCAATGGAAGTAACAAAAGTGAGTGCTGTGCCTTTTAATTCTGCTGGTACCGATTGTGCAACCAGGGCAGAAAATTGGGGCGAATCTGCAATTACAAAAAAGCTCCACGTAAAAAGAAACAGAAGAAATAAAATGGGTGCCGCTGTAAGCAGCACAGGGCTTAATAAACAACAGGCACCCGATACAAATAATGAAACGGAAGCAACTTTTAAGCTACCCCATTTTTTAGAAAGGATCCCGCCAATGACACAACTTACAGCACCAATGCCGATAATAAAAAATGACCAAAAAGGAATATCGAGTTGAGGTTTGTACAAAGTATTATGCAATTGGATAGCCAATGGAACAAAGGCCCAAAAAGCATACAGTTCCCACATGTGACCAAAATATCCAAAGGCAGCATTGCGAAAAGCGGGAATGCGAAACTGTTTTTTAAACTCTGAATATTTTATGCGACCGGAGGCTAACGGTTTCGAAGCTGGAATAAAAAAGAAGATCAATGCACCCCCAAAAATGGCAATAAAAGAAGAAGCAAATAAAATTTTTGTAAAAGAGAATTGAAAAACTTGTGCTTTCAGCAGATGGGGAAAAGCGGTTCCAATAACCAGGGCACCAACTAAAAAACCTAAAGCGTTGCCTAATTTTTTAGAAAAGATATCTGAAGCAATTTTCATCCCGATGGGATAAATGCCTGCAAGAAAAAATCCGGTAAAAAAACGAAAAACACAAAGTGTAAAAACATCTTTTGCAAACCAAATGATGGATAAATTAAATAAGGCAGCAATGATGGAACAAAGGAAAAATAAATGAGTGCTTTTAAAACGGTCTGCTATGGTGAATAAAGCAAATACGAGCGTGCCTATAATAAAACCGGCTTGCACAACGGATGTAACAAGTGCAATATTAACCGGCGTGGTATATAGTTTGGCAAAATCATCAATGACAGCATTGCCTAAAAACCAAAGCGAAGTGCCGGCAAATTGTGAAAGTACTATGATAAAAAGGTAGAAGGAATTTCTGCCGTTTTGAAACATGCACAAATTTAATGCGCAAAGTCGCTTTCGAAAGTTCCTTTTATTCGTTCCATCGGTGGATTGAAATAGCCAAATTTTAATTTCGGGAATTCTTCCTGCAATAATTCCATCAATTGTTTCATGCCAAGTGTTTCGCCCGTTTCCGTTACACCAATCTTTCCTAAATACCAATCAGGGTCAATATTAAAATTGCGCCATTGGATCATGCAAAGATCCGTTTCAATAATCAGTTTTCTTAAGGCTTCATATTCTGCAACTGAGTCGGTCATACCGGGGAAAACAAAATAATTGATGGAGGTCCAACCACCATAACTGCGAACGATCTTCAGGCTTTCAATTAAATCCTGGAAAACATAATTATTCGGACGATAGTAAGGAAGGTAAATTTCTTCTCTTGCAGAATTAGTGCTAACACGAATGCTGTCTAAACCTGCTTCGCACAAAGCTTTTACAGCAGCCGGCTTGGAGCCGTTTGTATTGATATTAATACTTCCTTTTGAAGTATGCTTGCGAATTTCAATGATGGTGTTCTTAATTGTTTCCCACATTAACAAGGGTTCACCCTCGCAACCTTGTCCAAAACTAACAATAGGGAAAGGTGCCGTTTCTAAATGCGGAACCGTGTATTCTACAATTTCTTCCGCGGTTGGCTTAAACGTTAACCGATCTTGTGTGGAAACAATGGTTTCTTCTTCCGGTTGAAAAGAAATGCAACCCAGGCAATTTGCATTGCAGGCAGGGGAGGAAGGTATCGGGCATTCCCATCTGCCAATAAAATAATTACGTGCCGCGGGGCAATGATAAGTTAATGCGCAATTATTTGCCAGGTGTTCTACAAGCCTGTTGTGCGGGTAAGCTTTTAATAAATTCTCTACGCCTGTATTTATTTTTTCTTCTTCATAACCCGAACAATCTTGTCGAATGTCCTGTTCAATCCGGGTGGCAGGAACATAAAATTTATCATCATGCCAGCCAACTGTTGTATAACAAAAAAGTGGGAGTGTTGGTGCATCGGGAAGTGTTTCATAAGCGGCTAAATAAAAACCGGTGTGTGCAGGTGGAATAAAAGCGGCAACTGCCCAACCTTTTTCGCACAAGCGCATGGCACCTGTTTCTACATCAATGCCTATCCCACGTCTACCGGGCAACTCGTAAGGTTGTCCACCATGTGGTAATTCAATCCATTCATCAACAGGTACAGGAACTGCATCCCAACCACTACGGCCAACTACATATAAAGAAGTGTCTTCAAAAATATTTCCGTTTCCGTCAGAATATAAAATGTATGGTGATGAATTTAAGCTCACTTATGATATTGAATTTACAGTTTCATGCTGTTTAATTTGTTCATGTGCAAAATTGTTGATCCGTTCCATCTCTGGCAAATCCAAGTCTTTTATTAATTCCAGTTGTACATATTTTTGATCGTTACGTGTGATGGTCAGGTAATCGGCACGCAGCACAAAATTAGAAACGTTTTGCCATGGTATTAAATGGCTATTAAAATACCCGGGAACATAAATTCCTTCTTCCTTAAGCTGCAGGTCGGTATCATGAAAGATCTTTCTTTCCGTAAACATCAAAAATAAAATAACAATGGCCCAAAGGATGATACTAAAAAGCTTGATGCTGCTGATGTTGCCTGCAAGTGAAATGGCTAATAAGGCAAAAGTTAAAAACTGCACCATCCTTAACCAATGATTGTACCGGGCAGAAGGATCAATGCGCTTGCGAAAAAAACCATACACCAAACTAATAATTGCCAGCAGGTAAAAAGGTAACACCGTTAAAAGCGTTGGTTGCGTTGATTGCAAATAATAATTACCTGCACTCACCATTAAAAAAAAGCCCGCGACAATGTGCAGAAGCCCTGTACTTCTTTTTCGCCTTTCTATACCTTCTAATTTTACTGGAATTTTATGCATTTTTTACCGGGTTGCCCGAAACCAAAAGATTACACATTTTAAATAAAACACGGGCACCCACATTGGCATCCCATGATGTATCACTTGTACTTACTTCATTCAGGTCGAAGCCTATTATTTGTTTTCCAGACTTCCTTAATTTATTAAAAATGTAAAAAACCTGTTCTGTTTCAAAACCGCCTTGTACCGGTGTTCCGGTATTTGGTGCAAGTTTCGGATCTAAACCATCAATGTCAAATGAGATGTACACTTTCTCAGGCAATTGATCAATGATCTCCTCTGTTATTTGTTTGAAGGTTTCACCTTCGTATTGTCTTGTTTTTATATCGCTGTCAAAATAAGTTTTTATACGATCGCTATTATTTTGGATGAATTCATATTCACCTTGCGAATAATCTCTTATCCCGATCTGTACCAACTTCTTTAATTCAGGAATTTCCTTTAAAGCATTATACATGATGCTGGCATGCGAATAAACAAATCCTTCGTAAGAGTCACGCAAATCACAATGTGCATCTATCTGGAGAATTCCAAAATCACCATGCTTTTCCGAAATGGCTTTGAAATAACCCAAAGGCGTACTGTGGTCGCCCCCTAATAAGGCTACTAATTTTCCCTGCTCTAGTAAAGCCTTGGTTTGCAGGTACACCCAATTGTTTAAAAAATTGCCGCCTTCATTCACCTCTCTAAGTGCCTTGCACATAAACTGGTTGTTGGCTACTATTTCCCCGTTCGAAATATAATCAATGTATAATTCAGCTTCCTTACGCAGGTAGTCGCTTTTAAACAAAACCTTCTTATCGGTATCTCTTAAAAAAAATCCTTCCTTCCAGCCATCCGGGACTTCAGGATCAAAAAGATCAACCTGCAGGCTGGCTTTTTTAATGTTTTCTGCTGCACGTGCGGTACCGGAACCAAAACTCACCGTTACTTCCCAGGGAACCGGAAGTATCACCAGGCGTGATTCTTCTTCTGAAAATGGAAGTCCAAAAATGTTGTTATTAGGATTACCTGCACTATTGGGATCGAATGTAGAAAAGTCAACCATAAAGGCTATTTAAAAGCGGTGCAAGGTATTTTAGTTTCGCATAGCCACAAAATTGGTTTATCCTTTCTCAATTATAGTTTTGTGAAAACTGAATGCGCCTGGATATTATCAGTTGAACAATAAGACGATAGAGGTAATTTGCGCTAACTTTGCAACGCAGATAAAAAAACATGAAAAAAACACATCTTATCCTCCTCATTTTAGTGGTGGCCGGCATTGTGGGTATGTCTTTTTTTATAAAAGACCTGACCACATATGAAACATTTGCTTCTGCTTCTAACAAAAAAGAACAGTTTGTTGTCGTAAAAGTAAAGTTAGATAAAGCCACACCTATTGAATATGACCAGGTAAAAGATCCGAACAAAACTGTTTTTTATGCATTGGATAACGATGGTAAACGCACCAAAGTTGTTTATAATAATGCCAAGCCTACCGATATAGAACGCAGTGAAGGAATTGATCTTAACGGCTATATGCGCAACGGTTATTTTGAATGTACCAAATTGCAAATGAAATGTCCTTCTAAATACAAGGACGATATGAAAGCGGCACAAAAGAACCTGCCAACAGGTGACGCAAGCAAAACCGAATACAAATACTAACTAAGGATGGATTTTATAGGCGAGAACCTCTTCCCCGGTAAATTAGGGCACTTTTTTGTTTTATTATCATTGGTTGCTTCCCTGGCAGCTACCGTCAGTTATTTTTTAAGTACTTCTAAAAAAGGTGAGCTGGAAAAACAGCAATGGCGCAAATTGGCCCGCATCTTTTTTATTATGGAAACCGTTTCGGTCATTTCCATTTTTGCAATTCTTTTTTATATCATCAGCAACCACCTTTTTGAATATAAATATGCCTGGCAACATAGCAGCAAATCTTTAGAGATGAAGTATCTGTTAGCCTGCTTTTGGGAAGGTCAGGAAGGAAGTTTTTTGCTTTGGAGTTTCTGGCATTGCATATTAGGGTTGGTCGTTATTAAAAAAGAAAAACAGTGGGAAGCCCCGGTGATGACCGTTGTTAGTTTTATGCAGTTTTGCCTGGCAACAATGATCGTTGGTTTTACATTTTGGGGAAATAAGGTTGGCTCAAATCCTTTTGTTTTACTAAGGAATGAATTAGAAGCTCCCATTTTTTCGCAGGCTAATTATTTAAGCTTAGTTACAGATGGCAATGATTTAAATCCATTACTACAGAATTACTGGATGGTTATTCATCCGCCTGTTTTGTTTTTAGGATTTTCAGCGGTATTATTTCCTTTTGCATTCGCAATTGCCGGATTGTGGACAAAAGACTATAAAGGATGGACGAAACCAGCTTTACCATGGGCCTTGTTTGCGGGTGGTATTTTTAGTTTGGGCATCATGATGGGCGCAGCCTGGGCTTACGAATCGTTGAATTTCGGTGGCTTTTGGGCCTGGGATCCCGTTGAAAATGCCTCACTGGTGCCATGGTTGGTTTTGGTAGCAGGTATACATACTATGCTTGTTTACCGGCATACGGGTAATGCATTGCGATCCACTTTCCTTTTTATCATTCTTTCTTTTTTACTGGTACTTTATTCAACCTACTTAACACGCAGCGGCGATTTGCAGGAAACATCTGTACATGCTTTTACAGGTGATGGCATTACAGCCACGCAATTAAGGCTCTTTCTAGCAGTATTCATTGTGCCTGCTTTTATTTTGTTCATTAAACGATATAAGCACATTCCGCACATTGTAAAAGAAGAAGAAGGCTCCAGCCGCGAATTCTGGATGTTCATTGGGTCCCTTGTTCTTTTTTTATCGGCACTTACTATTATTGTAATGACCTCTTTGCCGGTATTTAATAAAATTATTAGTCTGTTTGCCGGCGAAGGAACCGAAGTATTCAAACCATTTGCCTTTAGCGAAGACACTGTATTTGCTTATAACCGTATCCAGATTTTTGTAGCCATTATCCTTGCATTGCTTACAGCGGTTACGCAATATTTAAAATACAAATCCACCAACAGGAGTTTCTTATTTAAAAAATTGTTATGGCCTACCGTAGCCGCTATGGTTATTAGTACTGCAATACTTGCTTTTGGAGGCATTGATTATAGGGATTATGGTGTAGGTTTTCTTTCCGCTATTTGGTTGGCTATTGCCTGCAGTGTATACGCCATCGTTGCCAATCTTTCATATATCTGGATTGGCTTAAATGGTAAATTAAAAGTTTCTGGTGCTTCGGTAGCGCATTTGGGCTTTGGTTTAATGTTACTGGGTATCCTTATTTCTTCTTCTAAAAAAGAAGTGATCTCTTACAATATGAGCGGCATTTTTGCGCCTCTTGGAGAAGGAAGTAAAGAAAAACCAGGTGAAAATTCAACGCTTGTAAAAGGTTTACGTACCGATATGGGTAAGTATTGGGTTACGTATGAAAAAGATTCAGCGCACGATAAAAAACCACTCTGGTTTTACCATATTAAATTCGAGGATAAGAAAGACAGTAGTGCCTTTACCTTGACACCCAATGCTTTTATTAATTACAAGGGCAATGAAGGCTTAATGGCAAATCCTGATGCAAAGCATTATTGGAATTACGACGTGTTTACTTACATCACTTCTTTACCTGACCCTGAAAAAAGCAAGGAAGACACTTCAACATTCCGTACTGATACTCTTAGCATTGGAGATACCATTTTTTATTCTAAGGGATTTGCTGTTTTAGAAAATCTGAATTCGCGAAATAATATCCCGGATGCAGGTTTTGCGCCAAATGACAGCGCTTCTGTAGCCACTATTAAAGTGTTTGCCCAAAGTGAATCGATTTATACGATCGAGCCGCTATTGATCAATAAAGGTGGAAATCTTGTTCCTTATCCCGATACGGTAACTGCGGAAAGCCTAGTGTTGCAACTGCAAAAAGTGAATGGCAACGAAGCGGAGATTGGAATTAAAGAATCCGATTCAATTATGCAATACGTTACGCTTAAAGCATATAAATTTCCTTTTATCAATGCTTTGTGGTTAGGAACAATTTTAATGGTGACAGGTTTTGGAATGAGCATGTGGAGAAGAGTACAGTTAAACCGGAATAATCCTAAAAAAATTAATATTTCTTAAACAGCTTGTTAATTAGTTTCATTGTCTCTTTGTTAGAGAAAAATTCTATTGTATTTTACCAAGGTGCCCCGCAAATTTATTTCATACCAAATATTTTTAATACTGGGTTTACTGTTTAACCAGGCAACCAAAGCCCAGGATATTACGCCTGTAAATGCACCGTGGGGTCCCAGGGATACCATCATTGTTTCAATAATTAATTACGAGGGCGAGATAATGCCTTACCGCGAATTGGATGTTGTTTATATTTCTAATTTGCCACCCGAGAAATTAGCCAGGGTGGTACAGAAATATAATCGCTTGCGCAATGCGGTTTATGTCACCTATCCTTATGCACGTACAGCCGGTGCAACCCTAAACGATGTTGCGGCGCATTTAAAAAATGTTCCTTCAAAATCAGAACGTAAAAAATACATTAAGAGCCGCGAAAAGGAATTAAAAAAACAATTCTCCGATCCGCTTACCAATTTGTCTGTTTACCAGGGAAAGATTTTAATGAAGTTGATCAACCGCCAGACCGGCAATGATTGTTTCGAGATCATTAAAGAATACAAAGGCGGTATCAATGCACGCATGTACCAAACCGTGGCTTTCTTCTTCGGTTCTAACCTAAAACAAGAATACGAAGCTTCCGATGAATTTGACCGCCAGATTGAAGTGATTGTTAAAGAAATCGATGGCATGTGGTATAATAATCCAAACAAGCCCATTACAAGAACGAATTAATTTTTTTCCAGCTTTTTGTTTCTAATCAGCATTTGTTGCGTCGCACTCTTGTACGCTAATAATCATATGCAGCAATACTTTCATACGAATGCGATTTAACAGGCAAAAAGCACAAAATATGATTTGCTTCATCTTTTGTTTGCCATTCTGCGCCTATCTTGCAGCTCTATTTTAAGCTTAGACATAATGAAATTGGATGTATTGGCAATTGGTGCACACCCGGATGATGTGGAACTGGGTTGCTCAGGCATTTTGATAAAAGAAGTAAAGCGTGGAAAAAAGGTCGGAATAATTGATCTTACCCAAGGCGAACTAGGAACAAGAGGAACGATTGAAACCCGTTACCAGGAAGCCGCCGACGCTGCAATGATCATGGGCATTCATGTTCGTGAAAACTTAAAAATGCGTGATGGATTTTTTGTAAATGATGAAGCGCATCAAATGCAATTGATAGCAGCACTAAGGAAATACAAACCCGAAATTGTTATTGGCAATATTTTAGAAGACCGCCATCCCGATCATGGTAAGGCTGGCAGCCTTATTTACGATGCTTGTTTTTTATCCGGCTTGAAACAAGTAAAGACCTATGATGAAAACAACCTGGAGCAAGAGAAGTGGCGCCCAAAATATTTGCTGCATTACCTTCAGGATCGTTTTTACGAGCCTGATGTTATTATAGATGTTTCAGATGTTTGGGAGCAAAGAATGGAAACCATAAAGGCTTACAAAACGCAATTTCACAGCACAGAAAGCACCGAACCCCAAACATATATTTCAAGTCCCGAGTTTTTGGAAGCACTTGTATCAAGGGCACGTTTGCTTGGGAAAAGAATTGGTGTACAATTTGCAGAAGGTTTTGTATCTAAAAAGAACATTGGTATTCGTGATCTTGATGCCCTTGTTTTACAGGAAACATAATTCCAAATGACTGCAAACAATCATCGTATTTAATAAAAGAATTTAATCGTTAGGTAAAATAATGGCATCACCAAAGTTCGCAACAGCACAAAAATCATTTCACACAGAGTTGAAAAGAAGGATCAATTCTT
>JAKFCI010000262.1:0-2985 GCA_036676725.1 Chitinophagaceae bacterium | reverse complement strand
TTCGGCAAAATTGGAGGCACAAATAAAACAGTTACAAAATGAGCTTTATGAACCTGTGGCGGGTATTATTGAAAATTATAAGGAAGGTGTTACTACCGAAAAAGAGTTGTTGCAAGTAAAGGAGTATTATTTTAAGAAAAAATATTTGCTCCGACTGCAACACCAATTAAATCAAAAGTTGTAATATTGCCCCCCTTCTAACAAAGGCCCGGGTGGCGGAATTGGTAGACGCAGCAGACTCAAAATCTGCCGTTCGCAAGGATGTGCTGGTTCGATTCCAGTCCCGGGCACGGAAAATTTAAAAGCCTTACAGTTTATTAGTTGTAAGGCTTTTTTGTGTGGGCTAATCCATTTAAAATATAAAAGAATCCGCATGAAGCGGCTTCTTAAAATTAAATTGTACTGGTTTACTTTGAATCCATTTCCGGCTTGTGGTATAATATTTCACTCCACTGGTGACCAATTGCCTCTTTTAAAAAGGATAGATATTTTGTCCAACTCCCTTCACCATTTATTTTATCATACCTCGCAGGAAATGCTATAGGATTTACTTCATCTCTTTCCTTCAGTCCCTGCTTATAACGGGTAACAATAGTAAATTGTGGCTCGCCTGATAAATTAGCTTCATAAACCGCAATGGAAGATCCGTCTGCCTGCCATAATTTTTTCAATTGGGGCAAGTTGGCCAGCACATCGGCCCTGTAACCGGGCTTAAAGAACAGGTGGTTAATTGAAATTTTATCCGAATAATCACTTTGTTGCACCGTGCTAAAGTCTTCACTAAAGGTCATGTACATGGTTGAGCCCCTGTCGGTTAAATGTGGTTGTACTGTTGTTTCCCAATCTTTCGTATGTGCATCACTTATTTGTCCTCTTTTATCTATTCCCTCCCAGTTTGTAGGTCCTTCCACTACCATGTAACCGCCTGCATCCGGACCTGTTTCAATGGTAAACACCCGCCATTTGAGGTCGCCCTTATGATATTTTTGCGCATGCGTAGCGAGTGCCTTTTCAAACTGTGTTCCTTTACCTTCTTTGGTAAAATACCTGCTGGTATTAATTAAGTTTTTTTTCTGCGCCAGTCCCAATAGCGGAAGCGCAAGGAAAAGAAAAAAGATCTTTCTCATTTGCATTAAGTTTTTTGGTTAAAAATTTAAAATCAGCTTCGTTAAACGAAGAAGTTCAGCAGGATAAGAAGTAAAAAAAGCTTTGGTAGGGGTGCAACCAGGAAGAGATATTTTTTTGCATCATTTTATAAAAAGTATAAGATGCATTTGAATTTAAAATAAAGATCCTTAACTAAGGTGTGCTTCTGCGAGTTGAATTTTAGGAAGTCCAATAGACTCCTCTACATTTACTTCATAGCAGAAGTTTTCAGCATACTTTCCTGCATTATCATCAAGAAACTGTTGAACTTGCTGTACATTATCGGCCTCCCAAAGGCAGGTACCCGTTTTTCCATCTTTAGCAGGATAAACGCCGTGGATTTTCAAGTTTCCTGGCAAATTTTGTGTCACTTCTTTTGCCTTAGCCCAGAAACCGTTAATGTCGCTGATGTTGTGATGTGCAATAACTAGCATTGTCTTAAAATTTTAAAGATTAAAAAATAAGTTCGCTAACACAGGTCAGGGCTAATGTGGAGTCTTCAAAAAAAATGGTAAGAAGTAAGAGAGGAATATTTGTATTTGAAAGCTACACCAAACCAAAGTGCTTTCCAAATTTATTATTGATTGGTGATTTAAAGGTACACCTACCCTATTTATAAAGCGTATGTGTGTTGGCGTGAAAAGGAATTATTGATCCCTTGATCGGCTAGTATAAACTTATTGTCCAAATAGTGCGGATATTTTTTATAATTCATTCAGTATCAGAAAAGTAAAAATTGGATTAACGAACTTTAGTTCGCATATTTACGAGTTAGCTGGCATTTTGTAGCGAGTACCTAAAATGAAAATATTTTCGACTTACATTATCTTATTTGCGCTTCTTGCGGGTGGACTGTTGTCTCTTTACAGAGCTTTCCAAAATCAAAATGATTTGACCAAGATTGAAGCAAAAGTTTTAGAAAAGAAAATAGAGCCTGTTTCAACCTATAAAGGAAGTAACCGTTATGGACTAACTTTCAGAGTTGACAATTCGGGC
Source organism: Chitinophagaceae bacterium (assembly GCA_036676725.1). Lineage (GTDB taxonomy): Bacteria > Bacteroidota > Bacteroidia > Chitinophagales > Chitinophagaceae > Flavisolibacter. The sequence continues at coordinate 843 of JAKFCI010000262.1, read as the reverse complement.
AGTAAACTTGGTATTTATACAGGTACGAGAGACCAGTCATATGAGAGCAAAATTCTTAGTTTGGTTGATACAGGAGAGACTTACTTGTTCCACATTGACCCAACAGTTTCTTCGGACAACGGTATAAACTTAGGAGTTCGAGAAATAAGTTTAAATGGTACAACTGTTTATAAAGAATCAAAAAAGTTCAACCTTTTCCTTGGGGTCACTTTTACATTACTTGGTGCGGGTGGACTTTTTATAATCAATAGGTTCAAGCGAAAGAGAAACGCCAGCTAACAGCGGTTTGCTGCAATACAGGCTGACAAATAAATGTTCAACAAGGAATCGCTATTTTGCTATACAAAAAAAGGCTAAGCTGACGGACATGAAATGCCTGTACTGACAGCAAGCCGTTAACCGTTAGCGGCTATTGACATTCCGCATGCTCAACGTGAGACTTTTAGATTATGTTACGACCAAAACAACTCATTATTCCTCTACTGATGTTTATCCTTAGTTCCTGTAACATCAGCAACAACAGTAAGTATCCCTACGCTATCAAAGATTTTCCAAAAAAGCTTCAACCCTATTTGATAAAAATAGTTGACAAGGGAATAGTGATGGGAGGCGACAGTGCCTTGCGGCACATGGCAACCGATGCAGATCTTGACCGTCTTGGTAGGTCAGAGCATCCTATCCTTCGTGCTGCAGCTTTCAGAGAGATGGTGGAGCGTAAATCCATCAATCATTTTGACATTGTAATGAAGCATTTGGACGACACTGCTCTTGTTTTCACAGATGCCGGTGAGTTTGGAATTTGGGACCGAACCGTATCGGACGACATCTTGCAGGAAGTGGAGT
>JAKFCI010000261.1:0-1789 GCA_036676725.1 Chitinophagaceae bacterium | reverse complement strand
TTATTCGATGACTACACTGAGGCATTTTCACGTAGAAACTCTATTTCTTCGATTTGGAATTCACCCGCTTTAGTAGACGTTTATTAACAAGGTTTGCTTCAGCTCATTTTTCTTCCATTATGCAATTAAGTGTTTGGTGACAACCTGTTTAAGTGCATTAGGATTATCCACACTTAGAAAGTGACCAGAGTTAGCAATCGTTTCAAATTTAGCATTCGGTACTTTATTCAAAGTACACAATCTTTCTTCTTTTGTAGACCAGTCATTTTCGCCATAGACCAATGTGACAGGACTGCTAATCTGCTGGTAATTGCTAGTTGCTTTTGCCCAACTTCTCCAATTTTTTAATATATTTCTTCCTAAATAGCCATAACCAGGTCTATGTCCTGTTTGATCAAAAATTTTCATTAACCATGTTGGTATTTTTTTAATATTAGTTACGCCGCCATTCATCACTAAGCTTAAGAAAAATCGATTTTCTAAAGCTGCGAATATGGCCCCATTAACGGGGATGGAATAATTCCACATCATAAAGTTAGCAATAAAATTGCCCCTTCTAATGCCATCAGCATAACGAGTTTCATAGTCGTAAGTATTGACAGCAATCACCTGCTTAATTTTTTTTGGAATAGTGGCTGCAATTGTTAAGGAAAGAGTTGCCCCAATTGATTCACCGACTAGGGTGATTTTCTCCAGACCCAATTTGTTGATTAGGTCAATCATAGATTTTCTTAAGTATGGTTCATCATAGTTAATTTTTTTATTGATGGAAGATTGCCCATGCCCTGGCAAATCAACAGCATAAACAGTATAGTTTTTTGCATAAAATGGGATCATCTCACTAAAAAATTCTATTTGAGTCCTAATTGTATGCATCAAGACAAGTGGCTCGCCATGACCAGTCTTAATAACCCTTAATACTTCACCATCGCTAAGTTCGATAAAAAGCTCTTCACCATTAAACTTTAAGTCTTTCGGTATATTTTCCATTTTATTCTCCATTTTTAGGTTAATTTAAACTGCATTTTTTAATACTCACTTGATATTTTTGGAAGCGGGCTCACTACCTTCCAACACTTAATAACGACATTTCTTTTCATCTTAACGGCTTCATGTCTTCTGTTACTTAGCAGTTAAAGAGTGTTTAGGATGAGTCTTAATTGGCATACACAAGAATGCAGTTATCACAGCTAATGCAATATGTATTAAATAGGTGGGTCTAAAGTCTGTTACTGTTAGTTGAGACTTCGCTAAAAAAAGTACGGTTATAGACACTCCTATTACTGTTCCTATTTGCCGCATAGCTTGATTGATTGCGGAGCCAACTGCATAATCTTTCGGAGGCAAAGCGTATACTGCCGCAGCTGATAAAGATGGCATCACCAATCCAATAGAAATGCCATTAAGCAGCAATCCTGGCAACCAGTCTTTTAAATAATTAGGATTTGCGTCAGGAATTAATAAAAACCATAAACCGCTCAAAGCATACAAAACTGTACCAGTGACTAACATTGGCTGATGGCCTATTTTTGATGCAATTCTTCCTGATAATATTGCAGTAGGAACAACCGCTAAAGGGCCTGGCATAATTGCAGCACCTGCTAATGTTTGATCGAAATGCCAAATGTTTTTCATCCAAAAAAAGAATGAAAAGAACATGATAGAAAATGCGATCGCAAAAGTAATTCCAGCCAGGTTTGCATACGTAAATGTTTTGTTTTTAAACAGGCTGAGCTCGAACAGTGGTTCCGGATTAAATTTTGCCCAAGGGATGTAACTTAAAATAATT
>JAKFCI010000260.1:0-4894 GCA_036676725.1 Chitinophagaceae bacterium | reverse complement strand
AAGGTTTAGAAATTATTTTACTTCAATAGATTGAATTACCAATTGCAACAAGGCGCTTACTTGAGCATCATCTATCCAGCGGGTTACAACCACCAGTTCATGTTCTTTATCAACAATAATATAATTTCCCCCATAACCCGCAGCATAATAAACTTTGGGCGCAATACCTTTCCAATTCTCATTTGTATTTAACCACCATAGATAACCGTAATTTTTATTAGCCACGGATGGTTGAATAGCTTTCTTTATCCATTGCTCCGACAGTAACTGCTTGTTTTTCCATTTGCCATTTCTTAAAAACAACAAACCAAATCTTGCATGGTCAAGCGTGTTGATGAAGATGCCGCCACCATGATGCCCGCCTCCACTAACCGATTGCATGTTCAATCCATCCATAAGTACAAACGAATTTTCGTAACCAAACCATCTCCAGGTACTGGAAGCACCAATAGGGTCCATGATCTTTTCTTTCAACACCATTGGTAAGGGTTTGCGCCAAACCTGCAACAGTGAATAAGCAAGCAGGTTTACACGTACATCATTGTATTCGTAATTGGTTCCCGGTTCAAAAAGGTTACGGTTTTTCCAGTCATCAATGCTACCTTCTTTTGGTGGTCGGTCGGCCCAATCATTTAATCCAAATAAACTACCCGACCAATCGGATGATTGTGTAAGTAAATGCTCCCAGGTAATTTTTGCATTGTGCGCACCTTCAAAAGATTCATCCCATACATATTGATTCACTTTATCATTTACACTTTTGATCAATCCATCATCAACAGCTAAACCGGCTATGGTGGAAAGGTAACTTTTGGTTACACTAAAAGTCATGTCCACCCGGTCTACGTCACCCCACCTGGCAACTATGTACCCGTTCTTAATTATAAGTCCTGCAGGCAAGCCTCTTTCTTTCATCGGACCCACAATTTTATAACCCGGTTCTCTTGCATAAGATTTCATGTTCGCTATCCGCAAATCACGTTCAACTTTATTTTCATGATTGATGGCAAACCGAACGGCGCTGTCAAGTAGGGCCTTGTTCATTCTTACTTCTTCCGGCTTTTTAGTTTGCCATTCCGCACCAGGGAAATACGCTTGTTGTGCGTTGACACCAAGTGCAAAAAGGCTTATAAAAAAGAACACTATTTTTTTGCGCATGTTTTCTTTTTTCGTTTTTTTATTCCTGGAACAAGGTCGGTATTGCATAAAATAGAAGGTTTAAGCAAATACAATTCTTTACCTGTTCGATAATTAAAAATAAGGAGTTGAAAACAGATTGATGGTTCAATTTGGCAAAATCCTTTTTGCCGCAACATCCCTTGAAGATCATCATTTTCATTAAATAACGAAATGAAGGCTTTACTGCTTCACGATGAATTGCTGCCGCAGAAAATAAATGCATAATACATATTGTACTAAACTGCATGGCTATAGCAGCAATCGTTGCGTCGCACACTTGTACGTCCTGTATTTTATTGAGCAGCTAGGTGCTGATTTTGTTTATTTCACCTTCTTTAATTCGATAAGGATCATCTAATAATGAAGTAATTAATTATAAAAAGGCAGGCTTATCTTTAAATCATCATGAAATACCTGCTCATTATTTTACTTTTTGCAGCAGCCAGTTGCACGGTCCAGAAAAAATACCAAACTGTCGGCAGCATTGAACGTTACGACAGTTCCATTAACAACATCGTTGCTCCTGGTGCAAAAGCAGAAATTATTGCAGAAGGATTTGAATGGAGTGAAGGTCCTTTATGGATCGAAAAAAACAAGATGCTCCTGTTTTCTGACATACCGCGTAACAGCATTTACAAATGGACCGCTAAAAAAGGAATAGAACTTTATCTTACTCCTTCCGGTTATACCGATTCAGCAAAACGTGGTGGCGAACCAGGCAGCAATGGTTTGATCCTCGACAAGAACGGCGCTCTTGTACTTTGCCAGCATGGCGATAGAAGAATGGCAAGAATGGAAGCACCTATTGATCAACCCGAAGCAAAATTTGTTTCTATTGCCACCATCTACAAGGGCAAAAAATTAAATAGCCCCAACGATGCGGTGTACAACAGCAAAGGAGAATTATTTTTTACCGATCCTCCATATGGATTGGAACAAGGCATGGAAGATCCAAGGAAAGAAACCCCTTTTCAAGGTGTATACAAGGTAACAACAGGTGGTGAAGTGGTTTTAATTACTGATACCTTAACGCGGCCAAATGGTATAGCGTTCTTCCCCAACGAAAAAACTTTTATTGTGGCCAACTCCGACGGTGAAAAACCAAACTGGTACGCCTACGACATTGATGCAAACGGCGTGGTTAGTAACGGACGTATTTTTTATAGTGCTGCGGGCAGTGACCAGGCATTGAAGGGCGGAAATGACGGGTTGAAAATTGATAAGAACGGGAATATTTTTGCAACAGGTCCCGGTGGCATATGGATCTTTAACAGCAGCGGAAAATTGCTGGGTAAATTAAGATTGAATGAAGCCGCTTCTAATTGTGCGCTGTCTGAAGATGAAAAAACTTTGTACATCACAAATGACATGTACATCGTACGTTTTAAAATGAGATGATCTTTTTATTTAAAGTTTGGAAGCCACCATTTGAATAAACAAAAATTTCAAAAATTTGTTACTTACATTTGAAACAACTGCTTTCCAAATTTGTTGCACTGAATACTATGCAAGATCCTGCACTTGAAATGTTTTCGCTTTTCGAAATGACACCCGATCTTGTTTGCATTGCCGGTAAGGATGGTTTCTTCAGGCATGTAAATCCTGCAGTGCTTAAAAAACTTGGCTATTCAAAAGAAGAATTGTTTGCTTCGCCCATTTCATCCAACATTCACCCCGAAGACAAGGAAATAACCGCCAAAACAAGAGCAAAATTACTGGAAGGTAAAGCCCTGATCAATTTTCAAAACAGGTACTTTACAAAAAAGGGTGCTATTATCTGGCTGGAATGGACATCTATTTATATACCTGACAAAGAGCTTGTTTTTGCAATTGCAAAAGATGTTACCAAACGCAAACTTGCCGAAAAAGAAATTGAAGCCAAGTACCAGAAATTCAAAAGCCTGGCAACGCATTTTAAACAAAGTATTGAGAAAGATAAAAAATCGTTGGCCATAGAATTACACGAAGAATTGGCCCAACTGGCTTCCGTAGTCAAAATGGATATTGATATGGTAAGTGCTTATTTGCCGGAATCAGAACCAAATATTAAAAACCGCCTGGATCATGCTTTAATGGCCTCAGACCTTTTGATCAATACCATCAGGCGCATTTCTTTTTCTATTAGCCCCGATATGATAGAAGATGTAGGATTGAATGAAACCATAAAATGGTTGTGTGCAGAGTTTTCTAAATTAAATAGTCTTCCCTGCCAGTTTGATACTGCCTACAACGAAGTTGACCTGACACATGAAATTAAATTAGATTTCTTTCGCATTTGCCAGCAGGCCCTTTCTAATGTAATGTATCATGCTGAGGCAGCAAATGTATACATCGGCATAAAAGAAGTGGGCAACGAAATACAACTAACCATTACCGATAATGGGAAAGGATTTAATATACAGGAGCATGTAAATTCAACCGGTTTAACCAACATGCGTGAAAGAGCGGCCTCAATCAACAGCCGCTTAATCATTGAAAGCGAACCGGGCAAGGGAACAAAGGTTACTTGTATACATTCAAAAAAAAGCTAGTCATTTTCTCACCGCTAACCTTTCAATAAAATAGTTCTTCTTCAATGCTAGGTATACTTTTTGTCACATTGCCTGCATGCATTATTTACCGTTCCTGTTTTTCATATCTGTTCTCATTAGTTGCGGCAACCAAACAACTATAAATGATATTGCAAAAGATAGCACTGTAACCATTGTTGATACTCCATTGGAGCAGTCTTTGGATACAACGAAAATTGTTACAGCAGTAAAAGAAACAATTGATACATCGATGCATGGATTAATAGTTGGCAGGCACCCTTTAACCTTGCAATGGATTAGTTGGGACAAACCAGGTTATGTGCACATTAAACCGGCAACAGGGGATTGGTATTCGATAGAAGGAGAACAAAAAAGTGCAACGGGAAATAATTACGTAAGGATCGAGGGCAAAATAAAACCTGTCTCTCAAAAAGAGCTTTTTTTTGAAGGAAGGATTGAAACCTTAATTGAAAGTATCAATGGAGGTAAGCCTTGTTTAAAAAAGGGAGAACAGATATTTCTTTCAACCAAAGGCCGAAAATACTGGCGTTTGCAAAACATGCTGAACTGCGAGGGCAACATGGTAACAGATTACGTGGATATTTATTTTAAAAAGATCTAACCAAAAACCACAATTAATAGGTCCTTTCACGCCTCTTTGCGCTAAAGATTTTTAAAACAAAAGCCACTTTACTCGTTAAATAGAAAAGTTTCCGTTTAGAACTTGCAATTCAGGAATGGCAGGCCACTTTTAAAAAATTGCCATTGAATAAGGGTACGGCACAAGGTTCGCATTCGCCTTCAACTTTATCATTGAAAACAAACTGGTATTTGCTTAATTGCATCAGCTCTAAAAGTTTAGATGCATCAACACCGTACATGTTTTTAATTTCTTTGAATTCGTTCTGGCTTAATCCCATTTTTTCCATTAGGATCTTTGAAGCATTTTTTTCATGGGCAGCCGAGGAGGATATCCTCTTGTTTTGTAAAGATGTTTTCATAGGTAGGGATTAAAAATCAATGACAAGATAGGTGGAGAAACAATGAATGCATAATAAAAAACAGAAAACAATTTTGAGTTAAACGTTTTCCCTTAGATGATTTACCTACAGATAATTCTAAATTATAATGTCCTGATTATTGAGGTACTATCTAAGACGTAAGATTGTATTTAAGCGTATTTA
>JAKFCI010000259.1:0-5319 GCA_036676725.1 Chitinophagaceae bacterium | reverse complement strand
ATTGGTAGTAAAAAGCGGGAAGCTGCTCTTGAAAAAAGGGTATGGATATAGTCACACAGAACAGTTGACAGCACATGATGCTACCACGATATTCAACATCGCTTCACTTACCAAGCCATTTACGGCAGCATTGATTTTAAAATTGGCGGAAGATGGAAAGCTTTCTATAGATGATCAGCTAAACAAATATTATCCTGCTTATCCAAACGGAGATCGAATCAGGTTGCGCCATCTATTGACTCACACATCCGGCATTGCTAACTATACTGATGATAAAAACTTTTCGGCAATGGACCAGAGCAAAGAAGCAAGCCTGGAGAATATGATATCTTTCTTTAAAGATAAACCATTGGATTTTGAGCCGGGTTCCAGGTTCCGGTACAGTAATTCTGGTTATACAATGCTCGGATATGTTATTGAGAGGGTAACCGGAATGCCTTATGGAAAAGCGTTGGAACTTTTTATTTTTAAACCCCTGGGTATGCGACATACCAGTTATGGCCCACCGGTGAAGAATGAGGGTTTAGCGAAAGGTTACATGATGTATTATAAGAATTTCTCCCTTCCTGCATTTGCGGTTCATCCTTCCATTTCGTACGCAACAGGAGCTATTTATAGCACAGTAGAAGATTTATACAAATGGCACCTGGCCCTTCAAAAGGGAAAGTTCTTGTCGAAAGAATCACTTAATGCTGCTTATCGCAAGGACAAAGGTTCTTATGGGTTTGGTTGGTTTACTGATAGTCTTTATGGAAAACAAAGAGTTTCACACGATGGCAATATTCAGGGTTACAAAGCTAATATCAACCGCATCCCGGAAGATGATGTTTGTGTAATTGCACTGAGCAACGCAAACAACAGCGCTGTGGGAGGCATGGTGCGCAACATCATGAACATTTTATATAATCAGCCGCTTTCCAAAACCTTTGCGGAACAACCGGTCATTGCTATACCCGACAATATGAAACAATCGTTTACGGGTATTTATAAGTTCAGACAGGAAGATTCTCTGAAGGTTGCTGTACATCTTAAAGATGCGACACTGATTGTAGCGATTGACGGGCAAGCTGAGTTTGAAATACTGCCAGTCTTTAAAAATCAATTCAAGAGCGGACAAACAAGAGTGGAGTTTATGATGAGCAAAGAAGGAAAGCCCGAACAGATTATGATTTATCGGAAAGGTGAGATCATGGGTGCAAAAAAGGTGGAGTAGGATTACTACCAAACGGCAGGTCTGTTAGCGGTTATTGTAAAGCAATACTTCATTTCATTAAAAACCCAATCCTGAGTCAATGGCTGGAATTATAGTTCAATTAATCATATCATGGCTTTTACTTTGGTTTATTTGCAAAAAACATCTCTCTGTTTTAGGGTTTAAACCAACAAAAACCAGAGTTGCTGATTTGGGGGTTGGGCTCTTAATTGCAGCTTCCTGCTGTACTTTATACCAACTAATGACGACAGCATTTATTGATAATAGTTGGGTATTAAATAAACAAGCGACTGGAAAAACAATATTGGAAAGTTCAAGGTGGACATTAGTATCTGTTTTATATGAAGAGTTAATTTTCAGGAGTGCTTTGCTTTACATTGCTATAAAAAAATTAGGGGTTAAAAAAGCATGTATTCTTTCCGCTGTTGGCTTTGGCATTTACCATTGGTTTACATTTAACGTATTTGGAAATCCATTCATGATGCTGATTACTTTTCTAATGACAGCAATTGTTGGACTTTCGTGGGCTTTTGCATTTGCTAAAACAGGCTCTCTTTATTTACCAATCGGTTTGCATTTCGGGTGGAATTTGTTTTGTACTGTTGTATTTTCCAACGGTTCCTTTGGGCAAGCAATTTTAGTAAGGACAAATGGAAATCAATTACAAGGCACATTATCGCTGTTGGTTTTTCTATTTCAGGTATTTGCTTTTCCGCTTCTTACTTTCTGGTATCTCAACCGGTTTTCAGGAAAACAAAAACTTCCTGTTGAGAAAGAACAACAACCGCTGACAAAAGTATTACCAATTGTAGAGCGTGAGGAGTGAGCAATAAGGAATGTAGCGTTGATAAAACTTTGCTTCAATTTTTATATTTTGTTGCTGCATGATATGTTTAGAACAGGATTGCTTGTGTTGTTGGTGAAAAATCAACGATGCTGACCAATGCGTCAGCACAACCAACTACGGCGGCTTCCAGTCTGCCTTCAACTTTAAACATCGTTCAGTAACTTGCAAAACAAAAAGGCAAAGAGAAATAAATGATAGAAATAAAAACCTTAGAAAACTTTACCAGCTTTAACAAACCACGGCGTATTATGAAATATGTGTTGGTTTATTGTTCTTCAGGAAATGTGCATATGACGGTTGATGAAAAAGAATTTAAACTTACCGGCGGACAGGTAATTACTATAACATCCCATTCTGGCGCAAGTGTTCCACCTCAGTGGGTCACTTGATGCCAAGTAAATCCGCCCCGATTGTATCGGGGAATTTGGAAAACAAAATTTCCTATCTTGTTGCAAAGCTGACCAATGTCTTCAAAGTATAAAGTTGCTGATAGCACTATTCCTCATTTTGTAACCTTTTCTGTTGTTGGTTGGGTTGATGTATTCAGTCGTGAACAGTATAAAGAAGTTGTAGTGGAAAGTTTACGTTATTGCATGGATCATAAAGGGCTCACACTTCATGCATGGGTTATTATGACCAATCATGTTCATTTAATCATCAGCAGTAAAACTGCAAAGTTGGAAGAGCTGGTCCGTGACATTAAAAAGTTTACCAGTAAGCAAATTATTCATGCTATCCGGGAAAATCCTGAAGAGAGCCGGAAGGAGTGGATGTTAAGTCTGTTCCGTTTTACAGGAAGCGGCAATAAGAATAATAAAGAATTCCAATTCTGGAAACAGGATTATCATCCCGTTGAATTAGCCACCAATGATATGCTGGTGCAACGCTTACAGTATCTTCATGAAAATCCTGTTCGTTCGGGTTTGGTGTGGGAAGCCTGGCATTATAAATACAGCAGTGCCATTAATTATTATACAAATGAAAGGGGCTTGTTGAAAATTGAACAATGTTGATGTTACTTATGCGCAGGTGATGAGCAGTAACGCCTTGAATTCCCCGATACAATCGGGGCAGAATTAACCGGCAACAAGTGATCCTGCGGAACACTTGCCAGATAAGGGCAAAACCTTGTTTTACAGTTGGTGAAAAGCAATAAGAGGCTGATGTCCCGGTAGAAAAGGATGAATGTTATAGAACATGGTGCCATTTATTTTGAAAAGACTGTTGCTGCGGTTATGCCTGTGCGTAAGCAATTATGAAACTTTTGCACACGGTTATGTAAGAATTACGGTTATACTAACAGCAACACAAAATATATAAAGCCAAAATGTTGATTTACAGGCTTTGTATTTTGGGAGATACTGCATATTTTTAGAGAAATATATAAGTATTGTGCGTAAATTTTGGTGATCAAGCGCATAATTTGACACCACATTTATGAATTTGTAGATTTCATAATTTATTATACTCTAACCATGAATACAATCAACAGCCCTCTCCCTTTACTACTGCACCAAGTTTTCAATTTTTGACAAATTCAAAAACAAATCAATCTTTATGATTAAAATGTATAGTTTCTTAGTGCTTGTTACTTTATTTGCCTCATGCCAAAAGGAGGCAAATACGGAAAACAATTTAGTAAAGTATAATAGTTTGACTTCTTTGTCTTCTATATCGGATCAGAAAAAGGCATACTCAACATTAACTGCTTCTGAAAAAGCTTCTATGTGGTCTATTCACTTGGACAATATGATAAAACAAAATCATTATAATCCTGTTCAACTTGAAGTGATTGCAGAAGCTAAAGAGTTATTGATTGCAAATAGAGATGCGAACAACAAAGATTTCGTGAACTCTGATGCTTTTATTATTTGGAATCACAAAGCCGCCGAGGCTTTTACAAACAATGAAATATTTTCATTGTTTGTCACTTTAAAAAGAAAATCAAATATTAATAATGTTATGGATGGCGGTGGAACGCAATCCTGTGGTTGCTCAACTGTAAGCGATTGGTGTAATGTTCCTAAGCCCCCTGCAGGTTCTGATTACTATTGGCAATGCGATGGGGGAGGAGGATGTACTATTATAACTAGTGATTGTGGTACTTTCTGGAGATATGATTGTAATAGTACTTGTAAAGTACATACAATCTTTTCCAACTTATGAAAAAAAAGCGGAGCAAATTAATTTGTTCCGCTTTTTCTATTATTACAACCTAAAAATTAATAGTTTGAAAACTGTTATACGGCAAATTATTGTATTACTAATAAGTATATCGATTTTTACAGCAGCAAGCTATTCAAATACTTTTGATTCTCTTCTTAGCAATACCTTGTTTAAACTTGGAATATCTTTTTTGTGGGGAATCATTTTATGTAAATATTTTAATGGCTCTGTATCATTCTATACAAGCACAATCATAATTTGTGTATTGACTTTGTATATTCTGTTGCCATTTGGGAAGCGTGAATTATTTTTTTTGTTGCCTAATTATAGCTTTGTACTTACAGGGTATTTCTTGGGATATTTCTGGATCAGAATTAAAATTTTTGCTAAAATTTTCTCAGCCTTTTTAATTTTCAGTTTGTTAATGTTGAACTTGAAAGTAATCTTCCCGCATTATGCTATTTCTATAATTGATAAAACAAATTCAGTTTTGATTGGTCAACCTTTAGATAAATTTATGAATAACGTAGGTATTCAAACTAAAACAAATACTCTGTCTACTCCTTTTGAAAAAAGTAAGATTTATCTTTTGGAATTTTATTTTGAAAATTGTCCGCCTTGTAAAATAAAGGCTAAGGACTTACTCCAATTAGGTTCTTTGTCACTAAATAACTTTGAAATAATATATATTGATAACGGTGCTATTGATAAGCTGAGCGATTTTATGCAGAAAGATTTTATGAATAATCAAAAACATTATTATGATAGGGCAGGACAATTAACTAAAAATTTAAACATAAATAACTTCCCATTCGAGATAATAATTGATCAATCGGGAATTATCCGGTATGTGTCAATAGGTTACGACAGTGGAATTCAAAATAGCTATATTAAACAAACAATAAATAAAATAAAAACTCTTTTACATGTACATGAGTAAATATTTCTTCTTTCTTATGTCCCTTCTAGTTTTCTCTTGTAAAAATAATGACCAAAAAAAAGATTTGCCAGTATTACAATTAGACAAGGATTCGATTTTTATTGGCAATATTCAAATTCTTGTTCCATATGAAGCAATTTACAGGTATCAAAT